>DATHEN010000251.1:0-7448 GCA_035318565.1 Polyangiaceae bacterium | reverse complement strand
TGCAGCAGCATCAAACCATCGAACACGGCCTCCGGCCGCGGCGGACAGCCCGGGATGTACACATCGCAGGGGATGATCTTGTCGATACCCGCCACGGTTGCGTAGTTGTCGTAAAAACCGCCGCAAGACGCGCACGTGCCGAAGGCGAGCACCCATTTCGGCTCGGCCATTTGCTCGTAGATGCGCTTGAGCACCGGTGCCTGGCGCTGCACGATTGTCCCGACCACCCAGAGCAGATCACTCTGGCGGGGGGAGAAGCGCGGAGCCTCCGCGCCGAAGCGCGCCAGATCGTAGCGCGGACTGGTAACGGCCATGAACTCCATGCCGCAGCAGGCCGTGACGTACGGGTACATGAACAGCGAGTACTTTTGCGCCCACGCGAGCAAATCCTGAAAGCGCGTGGTGGCAAAACCCTGACCCTCGGTTGGGTCGATCACCCGCTGTGTGGTTTTCGTCAGCTCTCCCATTCGAGGGCTCCCTTTTTCCAGCAGTAGGCCAGTGCGATCAGCAGCGAGGCGATGAACGCCACCATTGTCGCGAAGCCGGCCCAACCCAAACCTTTGAAAAGCGCCGCCCACGGGTAGATGAACACCACTTCGATGTCGAAGACGACGAACAGGATGGCCGTGAGGTAAAACTTCACGTTCATCTTCACGTTCCGCGCGCCCTCGGTGTCGTTGCCGCACTCGAAGGGCATCATCTTCTCGGGGGTCGGATTCTTGGGACCGATGAGCGCGCCGCCAGCGAACATCGCCAGGCACACGACGCCCGCAATCAGGAACATCACGAACATCGGAAGATAGAGATCGACCATCACTTCCCGTTTTCGTGCGACTCGGCGGGGAGTATTCCGCAGAAGGCACAAATATTCGAAAATACAGCTTGGGCCCGGCGATTTAGTCGGGGAAACCCGGGCCTGTCAATCCGCGCAGTCCGGCGGCCCGATCGCGGCTCACTGCCTTCCTATCCAGCAGGGTCGTAGCCTGCACTAGCGGCTCAGCAGCGAATGCGGTTCAGCCGGCGAGAGACTCTCTTATAGCACGCGGCGCAGGGCCCGAAAGGGGTCCGGGCGGGGACTCACGCCTCGCGGTTTACGAGCGTCCGCCATGCCGTGAACGCCGCGCCCAGCCCTGTTTCGATGTCTTTCAAGGTGGGGTCCATCGTTTCCGGTGAAGCGCCGGCGGCCTTCGCCTCGAGCACCGCCCCCAAGGCAGCCACGAAGCGCCGGCGCATCAGCAGCGCGCGCGCCAGGAGCGGCCAAACCTGCTTGCCGTCCGCCCCCAAGTTGGCGGCTCGCCTCAGAGGGCCCACGGCTTCGCCCGGCCGCTCGTCGTCCAGCATGGCAATCCCGAGCCGCATGTAGATGTCGTGTGCGGCGGCGCCGTCTCCGGCATACTGGACGGCCAGCCGCAGCACTTCCTCCCCTTTTTCCACCTCACCCAGGGAGATGCAGGCGCTGCCCAGGAGGCCCAGGCCCTTGGCGATGTGCGCGCGGGTTTCCGCGCTCAGCAGTTGACCCTCCGGCGTGCGTAGAAAGATCGCCAGCGGCGCGGGCCAGGTACCGAGCAGCTCGAGCACGCGCACGGCATCGTTGTCCCGGGCCGCGGCTTCCGCTTCGGTCACTTTGGCGAGATCGATGGCGCCGCGCCCTGCGGCGCGCGTTACCCGATCGAGCTCCTCCCGCACGTGAGTGCGGATGCGATTCTGAAACGACGCGAGCCCGAACGACTCCTCCACGCCATCGTGCAAGAGCTCGAGCGTGGAACCCGTGTCCTCGATACGCAGCTCACGCAGGCTATAGCCGTAAAGCGGCGCCAGCAGCAGATAGCGCACGCCGATGTGCAGCTGAAGCGCTTCGGTGTCGGTCGGCCGCTTCGGCGGCGGTCCCAGCGGTTCCTCGCTGACGAGCGCGCTCACCAGCCGCCTTCGGAAATCCCCCAGCGTCAAGCGCTGGGCATCGCCCTCGGCCACGTCTCCGCTGGGCGCGCCGATCGCGAAGTCCACGAGGGTGTTGTCCGGCATGCGCCGGTCGACCGTCAGCGCCGTGATGCGCGCGCCGGTGATCATCGCGAACGCAAAGAAGCGCGCGCCGATGATGTCGCACAGCGCCTGGAAGCTGCCGATGCCCTCGCCTATGCGTTCGAACCAGCCGTCGGTGCGGATCGAGTCGAGAGGGAAGACACGCGGCTCGGGCATGAGTGAACGCCGATTTTCTCACGGAAGCGCGAAACCGAACAGAACTTAGTAAGCTTTGATCAAAGGCCGATCACGCTTCGTTTCCCTGCTCGATGCGGGCGATGTAGCATACACGCGCAGATGGCAGCCGTTGGGGGTATGAGCCAAGCCGAGATCGAGGCCTATGTGCCGCGGCATCTCGTGCGTGCGCTGCCCCCAGCCCAGCTGGGTCCGGCAGAACAGGAGTTCGATTCGGCGGTTCTGTTCAGTGACATCTCGGGGTTCACCGGCATCGCCGAGCGGCTGGTTCAGCAGGGGACGCCCGGGGTGAACCACTTGAGCCACATATTGAACGCTTTTTACGGCAAGCTCATCGAAATCGTCGAGCAGCACCGGGGCGAGCTCTTCACCATCGTCGGAGACGGCGTGATCTCCGTTTGGCCCGCCCGAGAAGAGGATCTTGCGCAAAGCGCGAGCCGGGCGCGTGCTTGCGGCGAGGAAATCATGCGTGCGCTCGATCGGCATCGTCCCGATCGCCAGACCTTGCTGCGGGTCCGCACCAGCATGGGCGTCGGACGCGCGCTGCTGATGCGGGTGGGCGAGCCAGCCCGCTGGGAGCTCGTACTGGCGGGCGAGGCCGTCGCTCAAGCTTTCAGCGCCGATCGTGCGGCGGCGCCGGGACAATTCTCGATGTCGCCGCAGGCCGAGAGTCTGCTCGCTGCCGGAGCAGTCGACCCATTACCGGCGCCGCAGAGGCCGGCGGGGGCTGCCGAGGCGGGCGAAGATGACCAGGAACTTTTGCTCAGCTACCTGCCGGAGTCCATTCGCAAGCGTGTGCCGGAGCGCGCTTCACAGTGGCTGGCAGAGCTCCGGCACATCACGGTGCTGTTCGTACGCCTGCACGGCATCGACGCGCGCGCCGTCGATCTCGGACGGGTGCAGCACGCGGTCGATCTGATTCAAGCGCTGAACGAGCGCTACCTGGGCACGTTCGACAAACTCGTCTTCGACGACAAGGGAACGGTAGCCACGGTCGTGTTCGGCTTACCGCCGAGCTCCCACGAGCAGGGGCCGAAGCGCGCCGTGCTCGCCGCGCTCGAGCTGCACTCGAAGCTGGCCAGCGACGGCCAGGGCTGTGACATCGGCGTGGCCAGCGGGCGCGTGTTCTGGGGTCCGATCGGGCGGGTTGAGCGCCGCCAGTACTGTCTGGTCGGCAATGTGATGAACCTGGCCTCGCGGCTCATGCAGAAGGCCGCTGGCGGGGTGCTGTGCTGCCCGCAAACGTACGCAGAAGTGTGCGCCCAGATCGATTGTGAAGAGCTCGGACCTTTCCGTCTCAAGGGCCTGCAGCACCCCATGCCGGCGTTCGCTCCGCGCGCCGCGCGCAGCACCGGGCGCGTCGCGCGGCAAAGCTTCGGCCGCACGCGCGAACGCGCGCTCTTGTCGGGCGTGGTGGCACGCGCCAAACGCGCGGAAGGCGGCGTGTTCTGGATCGAGGCCGAAGCGGGTCTCGGCAAATCCTCGCTCGTCTCCGGCCTCGAAACGGAATGCGCGCAGGCGGGCGTCGTCACACTGGAAGCCGCATCGGACTCGGTGGAGGCGGGAACCCCGTATCACGCCTTTCGGGAGCCATTCCGGCGCCTGCTCGGACTCGACCCGAGCGCCGTCCCCGAGCAGACGCGCGCCCGAATAGAACAGCGCATCGCGGCGCTGCCCGGCGCCGCCGGACTCGCGCCGCTCCTCGGCCCGGTCCTGCAGCTCGATCTCGCCGACTCGGCGGAAACGGCGCGTCTGACCGGGCAGCTGCGCGGCGATCGCACCCGCGAGCTGCTCGTCTCGCTCTTGCGCGAAGCAGCGCGCGGCGGGCTCGTAATCGTGGCCGAGGACGTGCACTGGTTCGACTCCGCATCCCTGGCGCTCTTGCACGCGCTCGTACAGCGCGCTCCCGAGCTGCCGCTGGTGATCACGACTCGCCCCCTGCCCTCACCCATCGACGAAAGCTTGCGAGCCCTGCGCGAAGCGCCGCGCGTGACTCGCCTGGAGCTGAACGGTCTTCCGCGCGAGAATATCGCGCACATCATCACGGATCGGCTCGGCGCGCGCCGCGTGGACCCGAGCGCGCTCGAGCTCGTCTGCGCGCGCTCGGAGGGCAATCCGTTTTTCGCCGAATCGCTGGCGCTTTCGCTGGTCCGAAGCGGAGCGCTCGAAGTGTCCGAGGGCGAAGTGCGCTTGTCCGCGCACGCGCACACCACCACGGAAGACGTGCCGAGCTCGCTCGACGCCGTGATCGGCGATCGCATCGACCGCGTCTCCGCAGAGCGCGACTTGCTGACCCTCAAGGCAGCCAGCGTGCTCGGTCGCAGCTTCGATTTGGCGGCGCTCGCCGCCATCCATCCCGAACGACCGAGCAGCGAAGAGCTTCGCCAGAGTCTCTCCGCGCTCGCGCAAGACGGCTTGATTCAAGCGGGCGAGCGGCAAGATACCTTCGCCTTCGACCACGCCGTCACGCAAGCGGTGACGTACGGACGCATGCCGCTCGATCTGCGCCGTGGCCTGCACCAGCAGATCGCGGCGTACTACACGCGCCTGTTTGCGGGTGATGGCGCCAAAAACCACGCCATCCTCGCGCACCACTACCAGCGCGGAGGCGTACGCCCCGCGGCCTATCAGAGCCTCGAGCAAGCCGCCGAGCAGGCCATGCGCGCCGGCGCGTTCCGCGAAGCCGTCGCCTTTCTGGAGCGCGCGCTGTGGCTCGACACGGACACGAGCGACGAGGACACGGGGGATCGCGCGCTCGCTCGGGATCGCGCGCGCTGGCATCGCCGTTTGGCCGAGGCGCTGGAAGCTGCCGGGGACAAACAGCGCATCGGCGTCCACGCGCGCGAAGCCCTGCTCTTGCTCGGGCATGCCGCACCCGACACGCCGATCCGGCGCGGCGTGGCCATCGCGCGAAATAGCCTCACGCAAGCGGGCTTCCTGCTGCTCGGCAAACCCGTGCTGCCGCCGCAAATGGGCGCGGAAACGGCGTTCGAGATCACGCGTGCCGAACAGGCGCTGGCCGCACACTGCTTCTTCGCCGCCGACTCGCTGGGCATGGTGCAGAGCGTACTCTGCGCAACCAACGCCGCGGAACGCTCCGGCAGCAGCGCAGAGTGCAGCAAATGCTACTCGGGTATGGCGCTCTTGCTCGGCGTGCTCGGCCAGCAGCGGCTAGCGCGCTCGTACGTCCAGCGGGCCATCGCCACCTGCGACGAACGCACGGACTTCGAAGTGGCGACCCGCACCCACGTGCTCGCTGCGCTGTATCTGGTGGGAGCCGGCCAGTTCGCGGCGTGTGACGACGCCGTTCGCACCGCACAGCGGCTCGCCGACTCCTGCAACGATCACACGTCTTGGAGCTATGCACAGGCGATCAAGGTCTGGTCGTACGTGTATCGCGGCCAGCAGCAGCCGCTGGCCGAAGCAGAGGATCGTCTCGAGGAGTGCGCCAAACGCACGCGCAACCCTCACCTGGAAGCCTGGATGATGCGCATCCGCGCTTCGGAAAAGCTGCGCGCCGGCGCCTACGCGGAGGCCGCGCAGCGCTTCGCAGAGGCGCTCCCCGCACTGCAGAAACACGGCGACGAATCGGAGCGGCTGCTGCTCTACGGCTCGTGGACTCGGGCGCTCTGGTTCAGCGAACAACGCGGCCGAGCCGTGGAAGTTTTACGCATCACCCTCGAGCTCTTGGCCCAGATGCAGCAGCCGACGAGCCACATCGTCCTCGAAGGGCTATCCGACTTGCTCGAAACGCTACACGCCATGAAGAGCGACGCGCGGCACTCCCGCGGAACGGCGTCCTTGCGCAACGACACCCGGCGCGCGCTCGCCGCCCTGCGGCGCTATGCGCGCAGCTTTCCCGTCGGCCTGCCGCGCTACCGGCACTTCGCCGGCCTCGAGCAACTGGCGCGCGATCGAAAGCGCGGCGCGCTGCGGTTGTTCGGGCGCGGCCTGGCCAGCGCACGCCGGCTCGGCCTGCCGTTCGAACAGCGGCTGCTCGAGCTCGATCTAGAAGGCCAAGCATCGAACCCGAGCCTGCACGATCTGGCCAGAAGGAACGCGGAGCACCGAACATGACTACGAACAGCCTAATCAGAGGCGGGATCATCTTTTTGATTGCGCTGCTTGGCTTGGCGGCGCTGGTGCCCGTGGTCTACCTGCTCTGGCGAGCGGCACTATCGGACGGCTTGTTGCCGTCGGGGCAATGGTCGGTGGCAGCCTGGGCGATGGCCGCCGCCTTCGTGATCATCAGCGCTGGATTGCTGCTGGCCACGGCGTCCTTGCTGCTGCGTTTGAAGCCGGATGCGCATGGCATGACCCGACCGCCATCGCTCGGGCCGTCGCTGGTGATTGTCGCGCTCGGCGTCCTGCTCGGGGCGACCTCGGTGCTCGCCGCGAAACCGCTGCAGCCCACCGACCCACCCGCGCGCGCGCGCTGAGCGCTCCGGAAGTTTCTTTGTTCTCGATCGTGCCCCGCCGCGTGACGCAACATAGCGTCGAGGTGTTCGTGGGCGGCTTCTCCCTGAAGGAGCGACCCCCGCCGCTCACCCTCGTGCTCCAGCCCGAGGAGCGCCACATCGACGTGGCCGATTGGCGAATCATCGAAGGCGGCCGTTCTTCGCCGATCTACTGGTGGGCAACGACCCTCGAAGGCCTGCGCGCGAACACGGCGCATGTTCTCGAACTGCTGTGGGGCGGTCGCGGCGTGGCCTCGGCTCAGGTTCAGACTCTGCCGGAGCGATTGCCGCTCGGCGACACCGGCAGCGGCGGCCAGCGGCCGTTCACGATCTGGCTGAGCTCCTGCTACTCCGTACGCCGCAGCCCCGAAGGTCTGGGCGCGATGCTGGAGCGTGTCCTCTCGGATGCGCGCGAGCGGCCGCATTTTCGCTGCTTGGTGGGCGACCAGGTGTACCTGGACGAGCTCTGGATGTTCATCTACTCGGCCCGGTCGGCGACGCGCCTGCGAACCCGCTTCAACGAGCAATACACACGTACCTTCAGCCATCCCGAGTTCGGGCAACTGCTGCGCGCGTGCGGCGGCATCTTTTTGCCGGACGATCACGAGCTCTGGAACAATTATCCGGACGCGCCGTTCGGCGTGCCGCTGCGCGGCCGGCGCTTCTGGCAAATGTGGCTGGAGCTCGCGTTTCACGAACGCTGCCGGCCCATTCAGAACCCGCGGGTGACGGACATCGTGAAAATCGGCCGAGACGTCTCGCTGTTCGTGGCGGACA
>DATHEN010000250.1:0-2291 GCA_035318565.1 Polyangiaceae bacterium | reverse complement strand
ATCGTGCAAAAAGACGAGCTTGGCGGGCTCCCGCGTTTGCACGACCACCCAGGTGCCGAACATGGCTGCCTCGCTGCTGACCGTGGGATTGAACGCGACGGCCGTCGCCTGGCCCGCGACAGAGAGTGTGAAAGCTGCCCTCTTGCACGGGTTCGGTCTATCGCGGTGAGCGAGCAGATCGTCACCGTCCACGAAGGTAACCGTGCCCAGGCTGGGCGCGGACGGCATCGGTACGAAGACCGGCGCAGTTGGATCGGGTGGGCCGGCGTGTGCAACGGCAATCCAGCGATTGTCAGGGGCGAGCGCGGCGTCCACGGCCATTACCGGAATGGCAATCGGCAATCCCATCTGCAGCGATCCATCGGCACCCACGGAGCTCATGCCCGGTTGCACCAATCCTCCGCAACCACCTGGAGGCGCGCCGTAAGGCTGTTGCCCGCCGGGCTCGGGCCGCGGTTCGTCCTTGTCCCGTCTGCGATTCACCTCGATGGGAGCGGCCAGCGCGTACTGATGGAGCAGGAGCGCCTCTTCCGATCCGCGCGCCAGCATGCGCCAGGCACCGTCTGGATCGAGCGGCTCTGTATTGACACCCCCCGTGGTCGACTCGGGGACCATGGCACCCGCCGACGGGTCCGACTCGCGCTGAATCTGAGCTGCTATCGCGCGCGATAGCACCGTGCCGTCTGGGCCTATCTTCATTGCGTCCGCGGCTTTGAAGCGGCTCACCAGCAAATTGCCCTTTCGAACCACGACGTCGCGCAAGCCCGGTCCGAGCTCGATCCTGCGAAGCACGGGTCCTTGTTCGGCCGAAAGCGATACGAGCTGTCCCCCTGCACAAGCAACGTGCAATTGGTTCGTGGCCGCGTCGTACGCGATACCGCGCGGCGCGCCACACACGTTGCGCCGGCCCAAAATCGTGCCCTTTTCGAGGTTTACCGAGACGACTGCGCCTGCTCGGCGGAGGGCCGCATGCACCCGTCCCGCGGCGTCTTCGACTACGCGTCCGGGTTCATCACCCTCTTGGAGCGCGATCGTGTGAAGGACTTTGCGCTCCTTCAGGCTGACGATCGAAATCCGATCGCGGTCTGGGTCGGCAGCCACTGCGTGTTGCCCGTCGCGCGTGATCAGGAGCGTGCCTCCGCTGATAGGTGGCGGTGGTTTCGCGGCCTTGACCACGGGCCGCATGTCCTGAGGCGCGATCTCCTCCTCGGGCAGCGGGTCGGTCGGGTCGAAAGGCTCGCCGGGATCCGCTGGATTCTGCGGATTTTGTGGATCTTCGGGCCCAGCGGGCACCGAATCGTCCACCTTGCCGCAACCTGCGATCGCCAACGCCATGAGACAGCTGGTGAGCCAACGACACGTCATGAAAAAACCTCCCCGGCCAAAAAAAGGCCTCACAGTACAAGCAAAACTCGAGCCTATTGGTTTGGGTGCCCGGACGGTAGTGCCGCCCAATAGGGGTAGTGTTCGAATACGCGAAAAGTGATCGTTCCCGGTAACGATCCAAGCGCCGGCGGCTCGTATCCGCGGGTGGAAGGTGTTCCGGCACATGTGGCACAAGGACGACAGGTTCGTCATGTCGGCTCACGTGCGCACGCGCGCGAGCTGCGCGCGAACGTGCAACGGAACGATCATTTCACCGAATCTGCCACGCCGCGTCAGCTACTCGTACGTACATCGTCGCTCGGATTCCCCGCGCGCTCCCGCATGTATTCAGTGTCTGCTTACGCGGGGGTGTGCTGGATTTCTCCGCATGCATCGACTCGCCAAGCGGACCGAACGCCGAGCAGCGTTTCTGGTCGGTTCGATCATCGCACTGCAGTCGCTGGCGGGCTGCGGCTCGTCGTCCGATGAGGATTCCAGTCGCTTGCCTCCGGCAGCGTGCGACCCGGACACGAGCCGGAAGTACGATGTGAAGAGCTACGATCTGCACGCCGCGTTCGACTGGCAGGCCGGCAGTTTGGCCGCCACCGTCAAGATCGACGCCCAGCTCGAGTCTGCAGTGCATGGCGTCGAGCTCGACAGCCGGGTAACACGCGTGCGCTCGGTGCGCGTGGACGGCAAACCGGCAGCTTTCCGCGTGCATGAGACGGCTGGAACGCTGTGCGTCGGCATCGGGCGACAGACATCTGCCGAGGCGACGGACGTGACCCTCGAGGTGACGTACGAAGCCGGCCGCTCTTTGGGGCTCATCACCTCGGCCGGGCGCGACGCCGACCCTGTCACGACGCGGGTGGTCTACACGCGCGGTGAGCCGAACCTCACTGCACGCTGGATGCCCGGCAATCACC
>DATHEN010000249.1:0-12798 GCA_035318565.1 Polyangiaceae bacterium | reverse complement strand
TGGAAGCAGACCCGCCGGGGCAGGCACTCCGGCCCAGCGAAGTGACGAATGAGCCGCAAGAAGCCGGCCATTGCCAGCTCCGAGCTCAGCCGATCGCAGCGCAGATTCTCGCTAGGAAACACGTAACGAAATGTCGCGGCTTCGGGCGACTCTTCCAGCACCGCATTCGGTGAGTCGCTCAAGATACGGTGGAACTTCAAATAGGTGTTCAAGCCGTCGCGCAGGGTGGCTGAGTAGGCGATCAGGCTGGCCATGAGGTCGAACCCGGCAAAATTCGCGCCCTCACCCACGTGGAGCCCGAGGGCGTCGTCTCCCGTCAATTGCAAAGCGCTGAGCTGAACGCGTTCGTAATCGCCGACTACCACGCGGGTATTGCTGTCTTCGAGCAGGCGGCCGTCGAAATTCGCTGCGTGCAGCAGTTGCTCGCAAGGCACTCCAGCATGCTCGCACGCTTCCACCAGAACCCGGATCATCACCACGGAGACGCTCATCGCTTCGAGGCCTGAGGCACTGCCGGGATAGTAGAAGCCGGAGCAGCCGCTGCCAATCCCGCACCCGCTTCACGGGGCTCGGGGGCCGCAGCGTGCGGTCGTCGTTTCGTCTGAACCCGGTAGCTTACAGCCAGCGATACGCTTCGCGCAGGGCTTCGCGCCCGCCGTTCGGCACCAACCCGCCGTGTGCGAGCACGATGGCATCGATGTCCCATTGCAGGATCTGATCGACTTGCCGGCGTCCCAAGGCCCTGTCACGCACGGCGATGCGCTCGAGGTAGCCCTTGCCGGGAGCGGTGTTGCCCATCAAGTACCCGCCGATGCGCGTGCTCCGTAAGGGATGGTGAGTCAGGTTCAGCAGCGCGTCCGCGCAGATCAGTGTTCGGGAGGCTCTGTGAAAGAACACGACCTCCTTTTCGAAGCGCGCGGTGAAGAGGGCTTGATCGATGTCAGCCGAATAAGCGTCCAGCGGCGTGTCACCGAGAATGGGACCCCAAGCGAGGTCGGAACGCTTTCTTTCCAGACCCGGGCAAGGGCAAAACCGTGCATCCGGGTAGGCCTCCATCCACTGGCCCACGTACAGATGGTGGAAGAGACTCGAAGCGGCGACGGCTCGGACCGGGCCGAGTTTGCGCAGGGCCGATCGCGTGGCGTCATCCAGAGCCACCGGGCAATGCACGAAGAGGCCGCCATCGGAGAGGCGCACCACGGTCATGCGGGTCCCCACCTCGAAGCCATAGAACTTCTGAGGTCGGGTGGCGATCCACACATCATCGACGAAAGGCTCGAGCGCAGCAGTGCCGTAGGTCTTCATCGGGGGTCGCCCCGGAGACTAGTACGCCCGCGAGACGCCGCGCTCGGCCGTCTATCGTTCGGGCCCTCAGAGCGCGGAGCTGGCGAAGTCCGTCATGCCCGTGCCGCGAGCGATCACGGATTTGCAGTCGGCGTTGCCGTTCACGTAGGCGTTGAGCCAAGCCCAAGTGAAGGCTCCGGCCCGCCCGCTCACGCCGTTGGGCGACGTCCACTGGAAATGGTCGGCGCCCTGGAACTCCACATAGGCTTTGGAGGTCGTGGCCGGAATGCTGTTGTACTCGGCCTTCGACATGCCCGCGTTCACGAGCGCGTCCGCGTTGCCGCCCGTCAGAATGATGCTGGGCACGCGCGCGTTGGGGAAGTTCGTGGCCAGTTCCCAAGGCGCCCACGCGACGGCTGCTTTGAGACCCGCGGGGTTTGAGTTGGCGCTGTGCAGCGTTCCGCCTCCGCCCATCGACCAGCCGGCCACGGCCATCGCGTTCACGTTCAGTTTGCCGCGCAGCGGGCTCCCAACACGATCGTTCTCCGCCTTGAGCGACTCGAGTGCGGCGAGCTGCGCGCGGGAGCGCGTGGTCGGGGGGTCGCCTCCGCTGGGCGGATCGACGATGAATGCCGCCATCCCGCGGGTTGCCAAGAACGGTCCCCATGCGGCCATCATCGAAGCCGGAGAAATGAATCCCGGAAGGATCACGACCCCGCCGAAGGTGCCCTGCGCGTTGGTCGGGTAGTACATGGTTCCGCCGACGAAGGCTGCGTTGCGAGCCCAGCCGCTCGCGTACGTCGCGGTTTGATGCGTCGTGTACGAGCAGGTTCCAGGCGAGCCTCCGCCACCGCCGGCTCCTCCTACGCCACCGGGTGGGGTGGGTCCGCAGCCTGAAATCAGGATGCCGATACCAACTCCGAATGCCCCCACGCCGTTCAACGCAATACTGGTAATGCTCGCCAATTTGTTCTCGCCGCCCTTCTGTCGCGATGACGGCGTGAACGTCTCATGCAGGATCGATATTGAACAAGTCCCAACTCCGTCTCTTTTTCAAGCGCGGATCAACTCGGCAAAGACACGGATATATTTGCGAACATCGAAATTCTGGGCATGTCTGACGATTCGTTGAACGGGATGCGATTCGCCGGCCGCAAGCTCGAGCGTTGACAGTCGTTGCCAAAAAATTGGCTGGGCGCGTCATGCAGCGCTCTGCCGCGCTGCGCGCTGCGCGTCATAGCCCTTCCGACTCGAATTCGCGCAGGGAACGCTGCCGTCTCATTGCCGTAGCCCTGCTCCGCCGCAACGAGTTATACGAGACACGAAAGCGTCTCTGAAAGCTCGACGAAGAAAGCATGCCGCTTCATCGCACCACCTTGAGACGCTGGCTGAGTGCCGAGCCCTTCACGCTCACACTGTCGTCCGGCTTCTTCGGCTTCTTCGCGCACACCGGCGTTCTGCGCGTGCTCGAGGACGAGCACATTCTGCCGGCGCGCGCCTCGGGATCGAGCGCCGGAGCACTGGTCGCCGGCGCTTGGGCCGCTGGCGTGTCCACGACACGGCTAGCGGAAGAGCTGAACACGCTCGAGCGCGCGCACTTCTGGGATCCGGCTCCCGGCGCGGGGCTCTTGCGAGGACGCCTATTTCGAGAGCGGCTCGATCGCTTGTTGCCAGTGCGCACGTTCGCTGAATGCCGCATACCGCTTTCGCTGTCGGTGTTCGATATGGCGACCCGCAGCACACGCGTGATCGATTCCGGGGAGCTGGCACCCGCGATTCAAGCTTCCTGTACCGTGCCGCTCTTGTTTCATCCCGTGCGACACCAGGATACCTGGCTTTACGACGGCGGCATTCTCGACCGCCCGGGACTCGCAGGAGTGCGCGCAGCGGAGCGAGTCTTTTATCACCACCTCGCGTCGCGGGTTCCATCCGAGTTCGCTCGAGCTGCACTACAACGGCAGATACCCAAGCGAGCGAACCTCGTGACGCTGGTCGTGGAAACGCTGCCGCGTTGCGATCCATTTCGGCTCGAAGCGGGGCGCCGCGCGATGGCGGCTGCCACGACCGCTACGCGCGCTGCGCTGGATCTGCCAGTCATGGGCGACTTGGTGCGCGTCACGTAGCGCTATTTCGTCGTCGTGTTGACTCCTGGTAGAAAGCGGGACCAACTGCGGGCGTTCATTTCCGCACAAGGGGCAACTCATGTCACTCAATCTCGCCACGCTGCTCCGCACGAGCGCCGGCCTTCATTCGAAGAAACCCGCCGTCATCGTGGGAGACACCACATTCACGTACGAGCTCTTGCACAGCCATGCGCAGCGTTTTGCGGCGGCCCTGGCGAAGCTCGGCATCCAGCGCGGCCAGCACGTTGCGTTGCTCCTGCCGAACGTGCCGCACTTCACCATTGCGTACTACGCCGCACACTACGCGGGCTATCCGGTGATCCCGCTGAACGTGCTGCTCACCGCGGACGAGATTGCCTATCACCTGAGTGACTCGGACTCGGTCGCGCTGATCGCCTGGGAGGGGTTTTTCGAGCAAGGGCGGGCTGGCTTTCAGCGCGCTGAAGCGTGCAAGCATTTGATCCTCGCGCGTGCCAATCCCACCGACACCAGCGCAGCGGAGGGCGTGCACAACATGACCGCGCTGATCGGCGGCGCCTCGCCCATGTCCGAGCTCACCCCCACCAATCCGGACGACACGGCCGTCATCCTGTACACCTCGGGCACCACCGGCCGCCCGAAGGGCGCAGAGCTCACGCACTTCAACCTGTTCTACAACGCCGAGTACGCTTCTTCTCGGCTCATTCCCTTCGACTCGAGCACGGTGTCGCTGGCGGTGCTGCCGCTATTTCACAGCTTCGGGCAGACCATGGTGCAGAACGGCACACTGCGAGCCGGCGGTACGATGGTGCTGCTGCCGCGTTTCGAAGCGCAGGCCGCGTTCCAGCTGATGCAGCAGCACAAGGTCACGCTGTTCGGCGGAGTTCCCACGATGTACTTCGCCCTTCTGAATCATCCCGACGCCGCCAAGTACGACCTTTCGTCCCTCCAGTATTGCGTCGCCGGAGGTTCTGCCATGCCCGTCGAGGTCATGCACGCCTTCGACGAAAAGTACAAAGTGAACATTCTCGAGGGCTATGGCCTCAGCGAAACCTCACCCGTGGCGAGCTTCAACGTGCTCGACCGACCCAAGAAACCAGGGAGCATCGGTCTGCCCATCGAGCACGTGGAGTTCAAGCTGATCGACGACGCGGGTCGGACGATCAGCGAACCGATGATCCCGGGTGAAATTTGCATCAAAGGCGTCAACGTCATGAAGGGCTATTACAAGCGCCCCGAAGCCAACGCCGAGGTGATCCAGAACGGCTGGTTTGCCACGGGAGACGTCGCGCACCGTGACGACGACGGCTATTATTTCATCGTCGATCGCAAGAAGGACATGATCATCCGCGGCGGCTTCAACGTGTACCCGCGCGAGGTGGAAGAGGTGCTGTACGCGCACCCCGCCGTCGCGGAAGCCGCGGTCATCGGCGTCAAGCACGAGAGCCATGGCGAAGAGGTCAAAGCGGTACTGGCGCTGAAAGCTGGGCACACCGCCACTGCGGACGAGATCATCGCGTACTGCAAGGAGAAGCTTGCCGCCTACAAGTACCCGCGCCTCGTCGAGTTCCGTGAAGCGTTGCCGAAGACGGCGACCGGCAAGATCCTGAAGCGCGAATTGCGCGGTTGACACTCAGGGGGGGCGCCCGGCGAAAATTTCAGCCGGCGTGCCGGCCGGCGCGCGAGAAAGGCACACGAGAATCTGCAACATTTGTAGGGAAAGCCGAGGTCTCCGCGACAACGAGCCGGCAAGGTGGAGCCGCTTGACGTAGAGTCCACTCGTGATTTCGCCTTTCTTCCGCGCATCGCTGATCTCGCTGGCCAGTCTGATGTCGCTCGTCGCCTGCTCCGAGGAATCGTCCCCCGAGGAGCGAGAGACGCCAGACGTCCAGCGCAGCGGTGATGCGCTGCGCGGCCGCGACTTGCTCGTGAACAACGGCACCCCGGAAGCGCCGTATTTGAACTGCGGCATTCCCGCAAAAATTTGGGACCTGACCAAGGGCATTTTTGCCAACGTTCCGAAGCTCGAAGGGCGCAACGCCGACAACGCCGAGCTGCCCTACTTCATGAGCGCTGCGACCACGCCCTCGGGCGTGAAGGTCGTGACCACGAACTGCCTATTTTGCCACGCGGCCAGCCTGGGCGGTTCCGTGATCCTCGGCCTGGGTGACGCCAACCGGAGCTTCGCGGGTGAGGGCTTGCTCGGGATTTCGGGTGACGTTCTGAGCCGGCTCGCTCCCACGCTGACGGAGGAAGAAAAGCGAGAGCTCGATCGCTTCATCAGTCGCTTGGACGCGATTGCGCCGTTCACACGCACGGATACCGTCGGCATGAATCCGGCGGATCAGCTGTTCGGCGGCCTGGCCGCACACCGTGATCGGGTAACGCTCGAGTGGTCCGAAACGGCGGACCCGAAGGCGCTCGCCAACGAGATCCTGGGCATCTTCACGGACGTGCCGCCCTACTGGAACATGTACCGCCGCGATCGCATGTTCTATTCGGGCTTCGGACGCGGGGATCACGCGCGCATCATGATGAGCTCTTCGCTGCTCTGCATGAACGACGCCAGCGAAGCCGTCGCCATCGACGCGTACTTTCCGGACATCGAGGCGTACATCCTGTCGCTGCGCGCACCCAGCTACGAAAGCGTCAGCGGCAAGACCATCGACAGCGCGCGCGCCAGCCGCGGTCGGTCGATTTACACCGAGACATGCCAGCGCTGTCATGGAGCGCGACACGGCGAAGGTGCAGCTCTGCGCGCCTTCGTTCCCATCGCAGAAATCGGAACGGATCCAGCTTACGCCGAATCCACGGCGCGAGGCAGCACGCGCAACAGCGCGGTCGAGTACTATTACGACTTCTTCAACGCTTCCTGGATGGGCACGTATGGCGCCAAGGGCCGGCTCGCTCCAAACGACGAGCCCGGCTATTCACCGCCGCCGCTCGACGGAATCTGGGCCACGGCGCCCTACTTTCACAACGGCTCCGTTCCCACGCTGCAAGCCGTTCTCGATCCCCCGCAGCGCCCGCGCATCTTCCGGCGTTCCACGAGTCCGGACAGCTACGCGTTCGAAAGCCCGGGTTGGCCGTTCGAAGAGGTCGCAGAAAAGGCTGACGACGTGAGCGTGTACGACACCACGCGCGTCGGAAACGGGAACACGGGTCACACGTTTGCCGCGCACTTGAACTCGGACGAGCGCCTCGATTTGATCGAGTATTTGAAGACGTTTTAAGTCGAAGGTACGCGACGTTCGTCGCCAAGGGCCTTCATCGGAATGCGCGCCACTGAATCACTTCGTCCACCATGATGTGCCCGCGCCGGCCTTCGCTGTCATCCACGATTTCGAGCCTCGCCTGCTTTCCGCGGTAAGCGCCGATCGTCCACTCGCGTCGCGAGAGGTTCTCGGTATTCATGCCGGTCTCCACGAACGCGCGCCGGTCCTCGACCCACAGCGATACCGTGAGGTTTTGCAAGTCGAAGCCACCGCCGACGCGCAGCAGCATCTTGTCTCCACGCAGCTCGAACGGTGGCGACAAGAGACGACCGGTCGAGAGATCTCCGAAGGTCTCGTCGAAGGTATCGATCAACGCGCCTTGCTCACCCCTCGTGCCGGGCAGTTGGTTGCGCGGCCTCCTGACAGCAGGCCAGCGCTCGAATGCGGAGCCCGACGCGATCCACCCTGCGCGCGCTCCGGGGTCGAAGTGCAGGGCCGTTTCCGGCAGATACTCACCGCGTTCCGCCAGCTCGTCGCGGTGCCAGATCCCGAGGATGCTGTCGTGCACCTCGAGCCGCATGCTGTCATCGAAGTAGTAGCCGTGCTCCCAAAGGTTCTCCGCCACGTACTCACGCTGAACGTACGTCGGTTTCTGAATCAAAATCTCGGCTAGCGTAGCGACTTTCTCGTGCCCCGGCTTGCCATGGCCGAAGTTCTCGACGGGTTTGTGCGCGACTTCCGGATCGATGAGCCCCAGGATATCGATCACGCGCGCGAAATCTCCGTCGAAACCAGCCGTGCCGATACTGCACGTCGCAAACGTCGCGTCAGAGGTCTTGTTCTTGGCCAGCCACAGCATGAATTCTCGATTGTGCTGAACGCCGTCGCGAGCGAACAGGATTTCCCGATCGTACGCTCCATAGCGGAGGCCCCTGGCAAAAACGAGCGCGAGCAGAGCGACGAAAGACACGAGTAGCGTCGCGCGCAAGAGCCTCGGATACCGCAAGCGCTCGGACAGCTTGCTCAGGGTGCTGCCCGCACCTTTTTCCGAGAGCGCGTGCACGCAGAGTCCAGCGGCCAGCGCGAACAATGGGAGCTGCGCCACGAAAAAACGCTGACCCGGAAAGAAGTCGCCTCCGACGTAAACGACGTAGAGACAATGCGCGACCAGGTACAAAATGCAGGCGCGCATGGTGCTCGTGGTCGGCGCGATCAACCCGAGCAGCGCGACGAACGGCCACCAGTAGCGGTACCCGAAAAACTCCAGCAAGTACGTCGTCCCGCGCGACCAAGCGTCGAGCTCGCCCCCGCCTACCTTTGCGTAAAATGTGTTCGGCAGCAGCCATCCGTAATAGGCATAGCGCCACGCGAAATAGGCGCCGTAGACCGCCCCTGCGGTCAGCATGACCGTCACGGCGACACGCAGATATTCCCGCTGTTCGGCTAGCGGTCCGTTCAGTCGACGGGCGCGCAGCCATGCACCGTACAGACCCGCTATCAGAAAGGCGACGAACAGCCCTGCGTCCGGTCGGGTCATCATGGCCGCGGCCAGCGCGACGCCGATCGCGAGCCCTCGCTTCGAAGAGCGCAGCGTGGTGAACCACAGCGCCAGCAGCATCCAGAAACCGAGAAAGTGCCCCTCGAGCCCGAGCGCCGCCCAAACCGTGTAGGAGTTGTCGACGACGCACAAGCCGAGTGCGAGCGCAGTAGCAGCCAGGTTTCTGCCCCACAGCTTGCGCCCGATCGCATACATGAGCGCGACGTTCAGCGCCGCGAAGGCGATGTTGACGTGCACCACCCACGACTCGAACCGCGCGCCGAGCGCTTCGCACAGCGCATACAGCGGGGTCATCAGCAGGACCCACAGAAAGTTCGTATAGCCTTCGACGCGCTCGCCCGGGTTGAACACGAGGCCATCACCGAGCGCGAGACGTTTGGCGTACTGCATGGAGATGAGCGCATCGTCCACGACGTTGCCGTAGTTCGCGATCGAGTAACGCTTCGCCAAGATCACCGTCGCCACTATCGCTAAGGTCGCGAGCACGGCACCGGGATGCTGCCTCACGGTACGCCATGCAAGCTGCGGCAGCTTTGGCTCGACTGGCGCGTCAGACGCCGGCGCGGCGGTGTGTTCGGAGCCTTCCGCTGTGCGCAAGCTGCCCTGCGCGCCCATGCGACCGTGACCTCGGAGCTGCCAGACCATACTGCGGTCAATAGCGAGCCTGCGAAACCGAGCTGCTGCAAGTCATAAAGAGTGCCAACTTCTGGGTATTAAATGAAAAAATGCAGTGTGAGTGCGCATTTTGCCACTCAGCGGTCAACAGACAGTATAGGTGCCACGCCCAGTGGGACTCGCCGGCGCTGGCGGCCGCGCCGAACCCGCATGTGACGTGACGGGAAGCGTGGCATCGGGCGCCTTTGGCGTTGCGTGCCGAGCGAGAGGTTCGCGCTGTCTTGCGCGCTCGTGACTTGCTGCGCTCACGCGGGACAGCATCGAGCGTTCGCGTGACCATTGCGTGACCCGCGTCTCCGGTACTTGCAGGGTGCGCCGTGCCTGCCGCAAAAGGATGACATCTCGGGCGAGGAGGGATCGCGGCATGACGGGTTCGAAGCAGATGCTGATGGACGTGGCCGGCTTCATGCCGGGGAAAATCGCCGCTGCCTTGGCGATGTTACTCGCGAGCTCCACGAGTTGCACGTCCGACGACAACGCGAAGCGTGGAAACAACGGTTCGAGTCAGCTAGCCGTCACCCCGCCGCCGGCCGACGTCGTGGTGTACGGGCGCCGTCCTGCGACTTTTCGCAACGGAACTACTCCCTTCGTACCCAGCGGCGGTATTTTCGAGCACCGACAACAAACGGACGACCCACTGACTCGGCTCAAGTTCCGAGAAGTCGCCGGGCTCGAGAATCGTCTGGGCGTGTTTCCCGATCGCATCGGGTCGTTTGGGAAATACATATTCCTCGGGAACAGTCAGACCTCGAGCATCGGTGGTAACCCGGTAGCTTCCACGATCGGCGTTTTCGACTCGGAGGCGAAAGGTTTCTGTTCGCTCGCGCTGTCGCAGTATCCCGCTTCGACGAACAATCTCGTTACCGCGAACCCGCGCGCGCGAAAGTCACGGATCATCTTCGGAACGGGTACCAAAGCTGGTGGCGACGTCAGCGCGGTCGAACCGGCCTTGTCGTACGCGCTGGCCGATCTGGACAGTTCGAATCCGTGCGCCTGGCCGGTGCTGCACGTGACCGCTCCGCAGTTGAACGCTGGCTTTCCGGAAGGGGAGCAGCTCTGCCCTGGCAACTTCTGCATCTTCGACAGCATGGCCCTGCTCGGCCACGAGGAAGTGGCCGGCGATCCCTACGGCCGCGACTACGTGATGCTCGGCGAATATTTCAACGCGCACCTGGCGGTGGTGCGCGTCGATTCGAGTGGTGCGACGGTCGTCGACACGTTCACGAACGGCGTGTTCGCGACTCCGGCGACGCGGGCCTGCTACAAAGGCGGCGCCGCTCGTCGCCCGAGCTCCGATTTTCGCGTGCCGGATACGCGCCCAGCGAACGACTGGCGCGCTCTGTTCAGCTACGACGCATTCTTGCTCGAGGTGTACGCGACCACGCCGCCCGCGTACTGCGCGCCACCACGGCCTTTCTGCCCGCTGGACGTTGCGCCGGATGGAGCGCGCGGCACGGCGTGCAGCGGATCGTGCGTGCAGCGCTATTGTGCCAAGGATCCGGCGCAGGCCTGCGCGGCCGACAATACCTGTGTCGATCGCGTCTACGGCGTGCTGCCGGTGGGCCCTTGCGTGAACAGCTGCCTTCCGAAAGCGCCGTTCGCTACTTGCCGCACGTCGACCGGCGCTGGCTCGCGCCGGCAGTGTCTGCGCGGCGCTCCAAACCAGTGTGCGATCGCGGGCGAGGCCTGCAGCTCGGAGGTGCCGCCCATCGTGGGGCCCGCGCAAGAGTACCGATTCAATCGCACCACGAACGCACTGACCGCTACGAGTCCGATTTTCTTCGCTCCCGGCACGAACGGCAGCCTCGAAGGCGTGACTCCGACTAGCAACTTCCATGACAGCGCCGATTCCGTCTGGGTTCAAGCGGACGGTCCCGGCAATCCGTCGCTGTATCGAGCCAAGAGCAGCGGCGAGACGTGCACGGTGGACGGGCAGAGCGTGCCGGCGCCAGCGGGCGAGCATTGCTACTACAACCTGGCCAATCCGCCGGTCGCTACGGTCGTCACGCCGGATCAAACCGTGGTTTTCGAACGCACGAACGAGATCCCGTACATCGCCACCACAGCCGAGATCAGCGGCCGCATGTACGTGGCGGATACGGGATCCATGCAGTACGCACAGCAATACGGCGCGTGGTTCGCGGTCGCGCCGAATGACTACAAGGTCGACTTCGGATTCGCGTCGAGCCACGTGAAGCTCGACAACCCTCTCACCCAGAGCGCGCTACCGGCCGAGCTGCGTCGCTGCAGCGCGCTCACACATCTGCGAGCGTGCAACACGGATGCGGACTGTGGCCCGAATGGCGGCAGCTGCACGGCTCCGCGGCGCTGCAGCGGTTCCTTCCGTGCCTGCAACGTGAACGGCGATTGCCCGGCGGCCAACCAGGGTGAAAGCTGTTTGCCGCCAAATGCCGAGAACGGCGCGAACATTTACTCTGCGTTCAAGTTCGTGGAAGCAGGCGGCGCGCCCACGTCATTGTGGGTGACATCCGGCTATTACCAAGGTCCCCCGGTCGCCCAATCGGACCTGTTCCTCGTGCGCGTGCCCGCCGCTGCGACACTCACGGAAAACCTGTCGCTGACGAGACCGGCAATCGCCTGGGACGGCAATCGCCTCTGGCTCGTCTCGGAGCAGGGCGGGCAGCTCCGCTACCGAATCCGCGACGACGGACAATGGTCCGCATGGTTCGCCCTGGGTACGAACGACATCACGCCCGCCGGCGGCGCGGCGGTCATGGCCGGGGCGGGTGGCCTTCGCATCTATGCGCGGGACACCGCTGGCCGAGTCCACGAGAAGCGTCTGACTTCCGGCAGTACGTGCGCGCCGGGCAGCTGCGCGTGGAGCTCCTGGGCCGCCCTGCCCGTCCGCGCAACGAACGACGACATCACTGCCACTTACGCTGGCTCGCAGCGCGTCGTTGCGGTGCGCGGCAGCGACGATCGCATTTACGCCACTGTGGGCGGCACCAGCTGGGGCAGCTGGTTCGTCGTGGGAAGCCTGCTCACGAACGCTGCGCCGTCGGTGACGCATCACGCGCCGGACGGTCGAGTCTGGATCGCGGCACGGCAGCGGGACAGCGGGGTTCTGCACTACTCGCGTATCGACCCGAGCACCCGCGCTGTCGAAGCCTGGCTGGCGCTGCCGACGACGGGTGCGCCCGCGAGTTGGGGCGCGGCACCTGTTCTGGTCTCGGACGGACAGGCCGTGCGCGTATTCGCCGTGACCTCTGCCTTCCCACAGTGGGCGTTTCAGAGCGCGAATGACGGTTCGGGCTGGAGTGAGTGGCGTAAGCCCATCGGCGGCAGCTGGGGCACGCGCCAGCCCGCCGCGGCCAGCATCAACGGAGAGATCGATCTCGTCACCTACTGGTACACGGGCGGCATGCAAGAAGCGTCGCTGCCGTAGCGCTAGCATGGCAGTCGCGGCGTTCGGCGCTGGTCGGCCAGCCCGCGCCCGGCTAGGTTGGCGGCGAATGACTCGAGTTTTTCTCGTACGCCACGGCGCTACAGGGTTGACGGCGGAGGATCGCTTTTCCGGTTCCATCGGTGTCGAGCTGTCCGACGAAGGGCGCTGGCAAGTGGCGCGGCTCGCCGAGCGGCTCGCGCAGGAGCAGCTCACGACCGTCTACTCGAGTCCGCTCAGCCGTACCCTCGAGACAGCGCAGATTCTGGCGGCGCCGCACGAGCTACCGATTCAGCAGCGCGAGGGCCTGCGCGAAATCAGTCACGGCCACTGGGAAGGTTTGACTCGCCGCGAAGTGGAAGAACGCTATTCCGACGAGTATTTGGCCTGGGAAACCGATCCTTTCACGTTCGCGCCGGAGCACGGCGAGTCGGGGGTCAGCGTGCTGGCGCGCGCTCTGCCCGTCATCCGCGAGATCGTGCTGGCGCACGCAGGGGAAAGCGTGCTGGTCGTCTCGCACAAGGCCACCTTGCGCTTGATTCTGTCCAGCCTGCTCGGCTT
>DATHEN010000248.1:0-2145 GCA_035318565.1 Polyangiaceae bacterium | reverse complement strand
GAAATAGGCGCATCACCTGCAAGTAGCCGACGACCAGCGACGCGGACACGTGCGTGGCGATGACCGTGCGCCCGCTGATCGACGGGTCTTTCGGCACGCTCTCGTCGGCCATTTCCGTGAAGCGCGCCGGGATCCAACTTTCGAGCGAGCGAATCGGGAGCGCGAGCGCCGCCAGGCACAAGTGAATGACGACCATGACTCCTGCGAGCACGGCGCGGGTGGCAGTCCAGGGACGCTCCGCGTGCGAGCGGTAAGCCACGAGCGCATCGTGGACCGCTTGCGCGGTGACGGCGAGCGCGCCCAGGCCCACGAACACGAGCAGTCGATCGTTGGGCATGGTGGCCGTGCCCGCGATGGCACTCAAAGCGGCGCCGCACGCCCAGAAGCGGCTCGAACGATGCGCGCGCAACGAAGGCCAAATGAACCACACGGCTACCACGAGAGTCAGCAGGGACAAGGTCCAAAACCACGCCCTCCGCGCCGGTGGAACCAGCATCCAAAAATCCGATGACACGAGACCGAGCTGGCTCGAAAGCAGCAACACCCAGCGCTGCGGCAGCGCAGCCAAATACTCCGCAGTATTGCGCAGAGGATCCAGATAAGACCCGAGCCCGTACGTCCCGTAACCGAGCGTGGAATATGCGAAAGCCCACGCCCCGAGCACCACGGCGTAGGGCAGCAGCGACAAAAGCCGCGCGCGCCAGGGCGCCGTATCGAGAAACACGGCGTAGGCGAACAGGTAGGCCGCGGTGCCGATCGCCAGCTCCGAGGACAGCAGCCCGAGCCCGAAGCAGACGGCACCCGCCAGCGCAAAACCCGCACCGCCAGCGCTGCGAAAGCGATGATGGCAGATGAGCGCAGCAAAGCCCCCTGCCGCACCAATCAGCGCATTCCTGTTCGAAATCCAGCCGACCGGCAAGCCGTGTGCGTCCTCCAGAGCGAAGAAGACACACGCCAAACCGGCGACCCACGTCACGTGGATCATCCGGTACAAGCGCTGAGCGAGGACGATCACGAGCGCGAACCACGCCACGCTGTGCAAGTGCATCCAGTGCGCGCTGTTCGGCCAAAACCAGGCATCGATGGAATGGGTGAACGACGTGACCGGGCGCATGAAGCGACCGCGACCGTGTTCGAACGACCACCAAGGCAAACCGAAGCCGTCTATCAACCAATCGAAGGCTTCGAACCAGAACAGGTTGAACGGACCTTGATGCAGACCACGGAAGGCGTCTGGCCTGCGGTAGTAAAGCAGGATGTAGTCGTCGATGGACAGGCCCGTGAACAGGCTCGGCAGCACGAGCAAGACGGCCGCGAGCAGCACGATGCGTCGCGCGCGAGCGCTCTCGAACACCGCGAGGATGCGCTCGAGCCACGCCGAGAAACGGGCTAGTGCCATCGCGTCTCGCTGAAAGCGCCCTCAGCCAGTGTCTGCGACCAGCTGGCCGTCGCTCATGGTGAGAGTGCGGTGCGCGCGGGCAGCGACGCTCGGGTCGTGGGTGACGAGCACGAGCGTTCGCTCTGCTCCCACCGTGTTGCACAATAGATCCAAGACGGCGTGTCCCGTCTTCGAATCCAGGTTACCCGTTGGCTCGTCAGCCACGATCAACGGTGGATCCATCATCAAGGCGCGTGCGATTGCGACGCGTTGCATCTCACCGCCGGACAGCGCGCTCGGCCGATGGTGTTTGCGCGCCCCGAGCTGGACGCGTTCGAGCAAGCCTTCGGCTCGGGTGCGCGCCTTGCGCACGGACTCTCCCGCCAGCTCAGCCGGCAGCGCCACGTTTTCGACGGCCGTCAGAGTGGGAAGTAGATTGAAAAATTGAAATACGAATCCAACGCGCGTGCGCCGAAAGCGCGTTCTCTCGGCGTCGCTCATGGCGGCCAGATCGAGACCCGCGACGCGCACCTGACCGGACGATGGCCGGTCGAGAGCACCGACCAGGTGGAGCAGCGTGGTCTTTCCCGAACCACTCGCCCCGATGATGGCGGCGAACACGCCGGAGGCAATGCTGACGGAAAGCGTACGCACCGCCTGCACGACATTTTCCCCCTCGCCATAACTCTTGGAAACGTTGACGAGTTCGATCATCTGAGTCAGCGAGAGAATGCGCCCGAACCTACTCGAAAGGCCCAGCGCCTGTC
>DATHEN010000247.1:0-4174 GCA_035318565.1 Polyangiaceae bacterium | reverse complement strand
CGATGGCCGGCGAGAAAGCGCCGCAATTTTCCCGGCTGATACAGAAGAAACGAGCAGAACTCGTTTCCACCGCACCATGCGCACGCGTTCGCTCGTGTGCGCACGGATTCTACACCACCGCGTTGCTGCGCCCGCCGCACGCCGAGCCGGGTGGCTGCAGCGGCAGGGCTACACGGTGCTGCGGTACAGGAGGCGCTCGTCACTTCACGTTGCGGCCGTGTGCCGAGTCATGCCCCAGACCGAGTAAGGCGTGCCGCCCGGCGGATCGATCGTCCGTTCCCAGGCAGTTTCGAACCGAGCGCGCTCGTAGAAAACCACGTTTTTCGGAATGTGGGTGGTCAGGACCATCTTCTCGTTGCGGTCGTCTCCGGGCGCGAGCGACAACGCTCGCGCCAGCAGTTCGGAGCCGACGCCCCGCCCCTGCTGCTCAGGCTGCACGGCCATCATGTGCACGTACCAGTGCGGCGCGTGACCGGCGAGTTCCTGCTCGAGCGCGTCGTAGGTACTCTTGAGCCAGAAGAGACGCCGCGTGGCGTCCCGTCCGTGGCGCAAAGCGAAAGGTATCAGTCCTCGACGCAGCATCGTGAGTGTCGAAATCGGGACGAACGACGGCGAGCGCACGGTCGCGGTCCCGACGACCCGGTCCTGCGAATCCAGAGCCACATAGGTGCAACGTCGCGATAGATGGATGCGTAGGTTCCGGTCGAACAGCCGCACGAGGCCCGCGTAGCGTTCCGTGCCCTCCGTGAACAGGTATCGGTACGCAGCATCCACGTCCATGGCGCGGGCCACGAGATCGGCCGTGGCGGGAACGTGTCGTCGCTCGATCGGTTGCACGCGCAGCATTTCGCCTCTTGTATCGGGGTCGTCGATTGCGTCGGAACGCGACCGGGGGCGACTGACTACTCGTGCACGATCGCTTTTGCAAATTGGTGGGACCACGGGCTCATCGCCCAGCTCTCGACGGCCGCCGGCATCCGAGCGCCGCTGGCCCACGTCGCCGACCAGGTGTTCGTGTCCCTGGCGAATGAAATCGAGGACCAGGGAGTGGGACGCAAAGTCGTCGCAGACATGTTCGGACTCGCGCTCCGGACCTACCAGAAAAGGGTCCAGCGCTTGACGGAGAGTGCGTCGGAGCGCGGCCGAAATGAAGCTGCTCGTTGAAGTTGATGGCGGCTATCACGCCCGCTTGCGCGTGCGAGCGGATGAGCGCCGAGCCGTGTGGCTGCAGTGGCAGGGCTACACGGTGCTGCGGGTACAGGAGTCGCTTGTCGTGCGCGATTTGTCCGCGGTGCTCTCGCTCATCCGTCAGCACATCTCGGCGCAGCGGAGGTAGCGGAGGGAAACGGCGTTTTGTTACGTGATAGAACGCGGAATAACTTCGGCGAGAAGGCGCTCTGCGGCGGCTAGGCGAGCTGACAACCGACGATCTGAAAGAGGCGCGTGGAGGGGATGCTTGCAGTCTGCGAAAACGCGACTGAGCTGCCGTGCAATGTCAGCGCGCCCGGTTTTCACAACCGCAAAGCGCAGTCAGGATCTCGCAATTCTCCATCGCGCGGACCCCTCGCCGCTGAGGCAGCTCCGCGCACCCCGAGCGGCCGCCGCGCGACGCAATCAACGTCAGCGTCAGCGCGGCGGAGAGTTGGGTTGCCTCCACCCGTCGCGCTTCGCGCGCCGACCTCCTCCTTATCCGTGCTCGGGCTTCGCCCTGCGCGCGGATGGAGGAGGTAGTCGTGGAGAGCCACTGCATCTGGTTGATGCCTCTGCAATCATGCGCACGATCCGGGCACGCTCTGACCGACAGCGAAAATCGAGCGCTGAGCTCGATTGCGTCGCTTCTCCTCCGCCCGGCATGCGGCCGGGCTTCGCGCTGCGCACGCTCTGTGCCGCGCGCGACGATGCGCGATTTCATCGGCTGGCGCGCGTCACAGATCCTGCGCCCTGGTTGCTGCGCCCGGCCGCACGCCGGGGCGGAGGAGCCACCATGCGCAATCATCGCTTTCACCACTCATTACAGCGTCAGTCGGTTCTCATGGAGCGCGCGCGTGAGATGCGGCTCCAGCCCACGTCATCGGAGCAAGTACGCTGGGAAGCCATTCGCGGTCGCCGCTTGGGCGTGCAGTTTCGGCGGCAAGTGGTGCTCGGTCGCTACATCGCGGACTTCTTCGCGAGTGAGGTTGGGCTAGTCGTGGAGGTTGATGGCGGGTACCACCGTCGGTTGCGTGCGCGTGCGGATGAGCGCCGGGACCGGTGGCTAAAGCGACACGGCTACACGGTACTGCGCGTACAGGATTCGCTCGTCGTGCGCGATTTGTGCGCGGTGCTCTCGCTCATCCGTCAGCACATCGCGTCGCGGCGGAGGTAGCGGAAGGAAACGGCGTTTTGTTACATGATAGAACGCCGAATCGCATCGCTGAGAAGGGGCTCTGTGGCGCCTCGGCGAGGTGACAATCGAAGATCTGAAAGAAGCCCGGAGGGGGTCGTTGCAGTCTGCGAAAACGCGGCTGAGCCAGCGTAAAACGTCAGCGCGCACGGTTTTCACGACCTCAGAGCGCGGTCAGGATCTCGCTATTTTTAAGTGCGCGGACCCCCTCGCCGCTGAGACGGGCCGGGGCATGAATCCGTCGCGTTACGAGCCGCCCCACCGCCGCGATGTGCTGGCAGCGAAGCGCTTGGCGCTGCGCGGCGGAGAGGGCGGGATTCGAACCCGCGGTAGGCTTTTGACCTACGCCCGCTTAGCAAGCGGGTACCTTCGGCCACTCGGTCACCTCTCCGGGCCTTTGAGCCGGGCGAGAAACTACCCGCAAGTGTCCGGTCGTCAAGCATGAATCGGGGTTGGCAGGCGTTTGTGCGGAATTTTTAGCGTGGAACGCGCGCCTAGACCGCGCGTCGAGCCAGGTCGCTGCGGCTACCCAGGCCAGGCAGGTCAAAGTGGCAGTACCGCAACTTCAACGCTGCCGCGCCCCGCGGAGCTGAGGATCGGCGACGAGAAATCGCTGCGTCGAGGCGAGCCCAGCGCGCCTGGACGAATGTTCGCTGTCGTGCGCGATGCGCATGGTGCGCGCACCGTGCGGACATGAGCGCGTGCAAGCGTAGTTAGACGTGGCAGGCACATCCTTCCGGACCTATGGTGCTGCCTGCGCGCGCGCTCCTGCGCTCTATCCGTGTTCGGAGGTGCGAATCATGCTGCGTCAACGCTCTTGCGGAAGTCTCGTCTTGCTTTGTTTGGCTTGTGCGAGCTGTGGTGAGAATCCGACATCTGCCAGCGATTCGCAGCCTGCAGCGCAAACGGCGTTCTTTGCCGGTGAAGAGCTGATCACGGTCACTCCCGACACGGACATCATCGACGGACAGTTCGTCGATGTCGTTGTGAATACGTTGGCGTACGCCGTGGCGCTTTGCCCAACGGACGCAACGATGCTGTTTTACTGCGCGTCGGGCGAAATGACGGTTTCTCAGCCCGATGGCACATATACCGCGCGGCTAGCGGTGAATCGCTCGTTCATGTCGCAGGGGCGCTTCGTGGATTGTGCGCAGCCCGGTGCTTGCATGATCGGTTTCGATTTGGGTGGCGGCCTGGTTGGCGCGCCTATCCAGTTTCGCAGTGCAGGCCCGTGGCCAACGGGCGGCTCGATCAGCGCCACTCCGGCGTCGAATTGGGTGGATCTGCAGCAAATCACGGTGAGCGGTACGGGTTTCTCGCAAGACTTTCAAATTCATGTGGCGCAGTGCCGGCCGAGCGCAGGCTCTCCGTATTCGAACTGCGGTAACTGGAAGGGCCCGATTGCTCTGAATGCGAACGGGTCGTTCACCACTGCCTTCGAAGTCAAACGCACGTATTTCGTGAACCCAGAGGAGCACGGGGAGTCGTTCACGTGCGACAGCCCCGGGGCGTGCGTCCTTTACGCGGGGCCGCTGATTCCACCGACTGGCAGCGGAGTTTGGGGAGCTACGGCGCCAGCAACCTTTGCGCCCGTGGGTGCGCCGCGACGGGGAACCGTTCGAGTTTCGTCAGGGACGATCACGGCGGGCAGCACCTTTACGGCGAGCGGCAGTGGTTGGGCTGATTCCAGCACGCTGTTTGCGCGCGTGTGCGCGGGCTCATCGGTTGAACCCGAGTGGTGCCGGCCCCCGAACCTGGTACGCCTGCAACTCGCACCCGGCGAAACCACCT
>DATHEN010000246.1:0-2599 GCA_035318565.1 Polyangiaceae bacterium | reverse complement strand
CCCGATCGCATGTTGATGACGATTAGCCTTTCCAACGTGCGAGCGCAGCTGCCGCGGGCTTCCGGGCGCGCGCTGATCCCGATCGACGAGAACGACCAAATCTCGGTGACTCAGCCGCTCCGTGAACCGCTGCTGGATCCGAATTCCGAAGCGCTACCCTGGATCGTCACGTTCAAGCTCGATCGCAACGTCACACTGGTGCGCAACGACATGACGGTTCCGCTCTCGGGCGCTCCGGAGCTTCACATCGAAGAAGACGTCGAGGTTCGCGGGCGCATCGATCTCAACGACGGCGCGCGCGTGGGCCGGGTGACACTCTTCGGCAAGAGCTTCGAGATCGAGCGCGGGGAGATCGTGTTCAACACCGGCGAAAACGACAACCCCTGGGTGGACATCACGGCGCGCACGAGCACCCCGGACGGCACCCTGGTGTTCGTGGATCTCTCCGGTCCATTCAAGGAAGCGAACTACCAGTTTCGCAGCGAGCCGCCGAGCGCGCATCCGCTCGAGCTATTGCTCGCCGGCACCAGTATTTCCGAAGCAGAAGGCTCGGGCAGCGGAGCCGCGGCGCAAGCCGGCGTCGGTGGTGTGGTGGGCAGCGCGGCCTTCCAGGAGCTGTTCGGCAGCACTCCGCTCGGGTCCGTGGTCGAATTTCGCTCCGGCACCACCGAAACGGCAGACAAATCCACGTACACGGCGGCGGTACGTCTCAGTGAAAAGATCTGGTTCGAAGGCACCTATCGCCTGCGCGACCTGAATCAACAATCCAACTCGCCGAACGCCGACCGCGCGGATCTGAGCGGCACCATCGATTGGCGCTTCCGCCCGCGCTGGTCGCTGCGCACGGAGTACGGCACGCTCGGTGCCGGTCTGGATCTGCTCTGGCAATACCGGTACTAGAGCCCATCTCATGAATGAGATGGGTGCTCGTCGTGACTGTTCATCGAGGGGCTTTGCCCCACTCCCCAGTTTGGGGCCCCGACGGCCCCGACCCCAAACCGATTCATGAAGCGGGTTCTCACGGCTTGCGGGCGCTCGCGCAGCCCACGTTGACGGTCAGCGTGAACTTCGTTTCCGACCAGTACTTGTCGATCGCGTCCCGCAAGTACTCGAGGGGTCTCGTCAGATCCGGAATCTCGAGCGCCGTACGCAGCTCCGGCAGAATCAGCAAGCGCGTGGCGGGGTCTTCGATGAACGCGCGACCGCTGTCGAACACGAGCTCCGTCTGGCGGATTTCCACGTCCACGTCGTCGAGACCGGCGCCTTCGAGCTCCTCCGACAGGCTCTCGATGGTAGGCCAGAAGTTGATGGCGTCTTCGATGTTGTCGCCGAGCGGGATGTCGTCGTGCTTCAGCGCGTACTCGGCGCACAGATCGAGGATCTCTTGAAATGAGCCGCGCAGCGGCAGGGCCACCAGCGCCTGACCCTGAGCGTACAGAAGGTCTGCCATGCCGCGAAACAGCCAGAGCCGCTCTTCGCTCGAGGCGAGCGGGTGCAGCGTCATGACGTGCGAGTACAGGTCCGCTTCGAGGTCGGTGGGTAGCTCGTGCGCGACCCGGTACTCGATGGTGCTGCCCAGCACCGCCGCCTTGTTGCGTGCGAGCTCGAGCGCCGGCAGGCTCGCGTCGAGCCCGACGATGCTCGCGCCATCCACACGCTCCAGGATGTGCCGGTCCGGATAACCCGTGCGGCAGCCGACGTGCAGGATGCGCGCGGTCTCGTCCGCCAGCAGCATTTCCAGGCACAGTTCGCCGAACAGGGCCAGGTAACGGGGAACCACGAAGGTTTCCATGACGGCGGCGTCGCCAGGATTGAGCTTTTCGGAAAGAACCAAGACGCTTCGGGCTATCAACAGGACCGCATGAGATCAACCCTCGAATTTGGGCTAGGTTCGGAAGCGTGTCTCCGTGGGTCCGTGCTGGCTTTGCCGTTGCCATTCTGTCCGGCTTGTCTCGGGCCGCTGAGCTCGAGCGGCCGCGCGACACTCGCGCCCCCGCGCCCAGCGTTACGGCTGCGGACGGCAGTCAGCCGCTCGAGAGCAGCTGCCCCCCGGGCACGCTCCCGGATGCAAATGTGTGCATCCCGGTGCCCATAGAAGGCGCGGGCGGCGAGGAGCTCACCGCCAAGACGAACGTGCACCGGGAGCGGTCCGGACGCTGGCGGGTCTATGATCAGATCCCACGGCGCCCGGAGCGGCCCGCCGACTACCGCCTTTACCGCATGCCCGTGCCACCGATCCCGGGGCAGTCCTTCGTGATGAGCGGCTACGATCTGCACTTGCCCGACGCCTCGCAGCGGCGCGGCGCGGAGCTCTCCGCCGTCGGGCACGGCGGCATCGATATTGCGCAGAAACGCGGCACGGAAGTGCGGCTCATCAACCTGACACACCAGCTGGGCGACGCCGAAGTCCTGTACATGGGTGCGCTGTTCGGCACTTCGGTCGTGACCCGCCACACGCTCCGCGAAGGCGGTGCTCTGCGCGAGTACGTCGTCATCTTCGGGCACCTGGACGGAACTGCGCCGGGCCTCGCACGCGGAACCAACCTGCGTGAAGGCTCGCTGCTGGGTTTCGTGGGCGACTCGGGCAGCCCGGGCGCAG
>DATHEN010000245.1:0-4346 GCA_035318565.1 Polyangiaceae bacterium | reverse complement strand
TTCGTGTGTGCGGACGGAGGCGACTACGCGGAGAGCGTGGAGGTGACTCGGCCGCTCGACGGCCTTGCGATACACGGCAGCTTCAAATGCAGCGACTTTAGCTACGCAGCCGATCTGAGAGCAAGAATCGTATCTCCGACGCAAACAGCGTTGCGCGTGCAGGAGCTGAGTCAGGGACTACTCGTCGAAAACCTGGAGCTCGTGTCTGCGAACGGCACGAGCATGAACCCGAGCAGCATCAGTGTGTTCATATCCGAGAGCGCCAACGTTCGGTTGCGTCGCCTGAAGGTGACAGCGGGAACCGGAGCGAACGGCACGAACGGAGCGGCGCCCCAAGGTCGAGCCACGGATGGCACGCCCGGCAACAGAGGAACCGATGCGTGTCTAGTCCCGGGCGACGGGGGTACGCCGGCTCCGGCGGGGGGCGCCGTTGCGCAGACGGCTTGTGCGGGATCGGCAGGCAGTGGTGGCGGTAAGGGGGGTGATGGAGCTCGAGGGACGGCCAATGGTGGCAATGGCCAAACCGGCACTCCTGCTCTTGGACGTGGAGAGGCAGGTAACGGGCAAACCGGCGACTCTATGGATTGTGCGGTAGGCGAAGGTCTCGGTAACGGCGGACGCAACGGCTCTGCGGGCACTGGCGTGGGGTCAGGCGCTACAGGGGCCGGCACGCTCACCGAGAGCGGCTACACGCCGGCCGCGGGAAGCAATGGCCCCGCTGGAAGCCCCGGGCAAGGTGGAGGCGGAGGCGGAGGCGCGAAGGCACCAACGGCGAGCGACGCGTGCGGCTCAGGTGTGCCGCTCACGGGCGCGTCGGGAGGCTCCGGCGGTGGAGGTGGCTGTGGTGGCAAGGGCGGTGAAGCTGGCAAGGGCGGCGGAGCGAGCATCGCGCTCGCATCATTTCGCTCCAACGTTCGTTTGGAAGACGTGGCGTTGATCGCTCAGAGTGGCGGCAAGGGCGGCAACGGTGTTCAGGGGCAAGAAGGCGGAGGCCCGGGAGCAGGCGGTCCGGCTGGCGGAGGTAGGTCGGGCAGTTTTGCGTGCCGCGGCGGTGATGGCGGTCGTGGCGGCAACGGTGGTCCCGGTGGAGGCGGAGCAGGAGGCGCTTCGATTGGCATCGCCTACGTGGGCACCGCGCCGACCGGCACTGGACTCGATATCACGCGTGCCCCGACGCCGGCCGTAGGCGGGCTCGATGGAACAGGGGCAAGCAACGGTACCGGTGTGGGCGCGGCGGGCGTCATCGCGGAGCAACAGGTCTTTGGAACGTAGTCGTGCGACTCAACTTGGCGGTCGGCGTTGCAACGGCAGCCCGTCATCGCCCGTTCTCTTTCGGATGCGAACCGTTGCAGACGCAGCGGCGACAGATTCTCGTCACTGTCTACGTCCCAGACGGGTGTTCGGCTTCGATGCTGCGCTAACCTAACCGCGGAGGTTTTCTCTTGGGAAAAATAGACGTTGCGAGTGCTCCCGTCTTCGTGGGCAGCTCGTATCCAGAGCCTTTCGACGAGCCGATTCGCGCGCGCACGAATGCTCGCCTCGGAGCGGCTGCCGGGTTGACTCAGTTTGGCGTGAATCTCACGCGCCTACCGCCGGGAGCTTGGTCGAGTCAACGCCACTGGCACACGCTGGAAGACGAGTTCGTGTACGTGCTCGAAGGCGAGGCCGTGCTCGTGATGGACGAAGGCGAGCAGCTGATGGGGCGCGGAGATTGTGCGGGCTTCAAGGCGGGCGTGAAAAATGGTCACCATTTTCAGAATCGCTCGACCACGGACGTGGTGCTGCTCACGGTGGGCTCGCGCTTGCCCGACGACTGGGGCGAATACTCCGACATCGATATGGTGTTTCGCCGCAGTGGCGGCTACGAGCACAAGGACGGAACGCCGTACGACATGAAGCGCTGACTCGCTCGTCAGCTCAGGGCTTCGGCGTAGCGCCCCTCGTCGAAGCCGACGAGCACCGTAGAGCCCGCATCCACGATCGGCCGCTTGACGAGCTTGCCGTCGGCAGCGAGCGCTTCGAGCGCCTGGGCTTCGCTCATTGTCTTCAAGCGCTCCTTGAAGCCGCCCGCCCGGTAGCTCTCGCCGGACGTGTTGAAGAGGCGGGCGAGCGGCAAGCCACTGCGCTCGTGAAGCGATTTGAGCTTGGCTACGGGTATCGGCTGCTCCACGATGTTGATGGATTCGTAGGGTACCGCGTGCTGCTCGAGCCATTTCAGCGCCTTTCGGCAGGTGCTGCACTTCGGGTACTGGTAGACGCGAATCATGCCCGCCCCATAACACGTCTTCGCCGGGCGCCGATTGCGCGCAGACGCCCGGCGAGAGTGAACCGCCTCAGCGCACGACGATGTCTTGCATCCACGGCACGTCCGGTGGCGTGGCCGCGACGATTTGGTCTTTCCAGCGCTTGTCGTCGAGCCGCTCGAAGTTCTCCGTGATCTTTTCGAAGTAGCTGGACGCGAGCCCCACGTAAGCGCGCGGGCCACTGCACGTATTGGCGGTGACGACCATGAGGCGCGGCATGCCGGTACCGACGTGCAGCACGCGGCCCACCGGGTTGCCGCCCTCGTCCGTGGGCTGGGTGTGCACGTCGGCGATCACCGGATCGAGCTCGATGGCGTCGTGGTGCTTGAAGAAGAGCCGCGCGTACCAACCCGTGAAGCCGGAGGCAGCTCCGCAGCCGAGTTGCACTTCTACGGTCTCGTTGATGAACGCCATGTGCTCGGCGCTGTGCGGCGTGCCGGTGCGCTGGTTTTGCGCCATTTGTTCGAGGGTGAGAGCGATACTTTGCAGCTCGGAAAAGTAGCCGCTGATTTGCTGAGCGAGCGCGGGGTATCGCGACAGATCGAGCTCCGCCGTGAGGCTTGCGCCGCGCGAAGCGAACTGGGCGATGCGCGCAAAAAGCTCGGGGTAAGGATCGACATATGCGTCCGGAAATTCGCAGACCGCGCCTGACGTGTACGATTGTTTGGCGTAGAGAATGGTGTCGTGGCGTAGCTCGGCCCACGAGGCGTGCTGCGTGTTGAGCAAGCGCCGGCCCCAGGCTTCGGTCGTCGCGACTTTGGGCAGGCCGGTGGTGTTCGCGTTCGGGGAGAGCGTGCGCAGCGCGCCGAGCCAGAGGTTGTACAGGTTGGCGTCCCAAAACGCCGCAGGGTGCGCGTCTGCCAGAACACGCATCGACGCCAGGTCGGAGGCGTAGCCGTAACGCTGTAGCTCGCTGGCCAGGAGCTGTCCGGCCTGGCTGTTGCCGAGCGCCGCGAAGCTCGCGTCCAGAGGATTCGGCATCATCCGTTTGACAGAACCACCCTGCACGCGGTCATAGACCACGTTCGAGAACACGTGACTGTCGAGCACGTAGCGCTGCCCGAACAAGAGGAAGCTGCTGGAGAGCGGCAGCGTGCCGGTGCCGAGGCCGTTGATCATGATATGGCTCGAGATGCGCTGCGTGCCGTAACCGCCGTCCACGACTGCTTGCGCGATGCGTTCGGCGCTCAGGTCGGCCATGCCTTCCGGCTTCGCGAGACCGAGATCGTTCAAGAGTGAGTCGAGCTCGGACAGGACCATGTTGTCCGGTTCGCCCACGAACGCTTCGACAGTGGTGTCGATGCGGCGCCAATTCGCGAGCGCCTGCCCGTCCATCAGCTCGCGCAGGACGTAGGCGGCTTCGAGCTGCTTTCGATGGAAAACCTGGGCGCCGTTGTCTTGAGTCTCCAGGATGCGAAAGTCGATGCGCCCGAGCCACATCATGGCGCGGAAGTAACGCGAGAGCTCTTCGCTGTCGGTGTAGTGGCCTCGCGGTGTGAACTGCGAGAAGTCGACCCTGCGCGCCACGTCGAAGAGCGTGACGTTCTCCCAGCCCGACGCCGCGAGCGCGCCATCGAAGAGCTTCTGCGCGTCCGTGCGATTGCCGCCGGCGATGGGAGGCGCGAACTGTCCCGCGAGCAGGCTTTTTGCGACGCTGAGGTACACGTCCGTGTGAGCGCGAGCATCGGCGGAAAGCGCGGATGCCGCTCCACGCGCGAGCGCGCCGCGCATCGAGTCGAGCAGCTGATCGAGCGCGGGGATCAGCGCCGCCGTCTCGAGGCTCGCGAGCATGGCGTCGTACGATTCGTGAACGGCATACAGAATCGAATCCGCCGAGATGTACAGCGGCAGATCTTCCATGTACAGAGTGGCGTAGCCGTACACGAAGCTGGGAAAGTGCCGGCGTTCGCTGATCACGAAGCCGTTCTTGCTCAGCGCGCTCTGCTCCGCGCTACCGAGCGCGAGTGAAGATTGCTGGATCAAGTCGAGCCGCAGCGCCGTGAGCGGGTCGTAACCGAGGTCACTCGTGAACGGTACGGCGTA
>DATHEN010000244.1:0-2967 GCA_035318565.1 Polyangiaceae bacterium | reverse complement strand
GCCACCTTTTTGGTCTGCGCCAGAGAGACCGCCAGCTGTTGGCCACGATCGGCGAAGACGACCTCATACGCTCCAAGACCCTCGGGATCATTGCTGGCGAGCCGCTTGGCGAGTGTCGCCAGATCGATCTGCTCGCCGGCGGCACGGCTCAGGAGCTCCCAGTCTTCAGCCTCCAGTAGTGCCTCCAGTAGTCGACCGGACGGGAGCGCAGCGCCGACCCGATTGAGCATCTGTGCGCCGTTCGATGGGTTGAGCTCAGACCAGAACCGCGGGTCCTCGAAGACACTTGGACGCTCGGTCAGGGCCGCGTCGATCAGCTGCGCGTCGCTCACTCGCATCGCCAACTCGCTGACCGCGAGCTCCCGAGCAGCGGATTCGACGAGCAGGGTGGCCGACTCCGGCGGCAGTCGTTCGCGGTCCTCAAGCAGCTCGCTCATTACTTGACGCTCCTCGTTCCAGTCAAATCGCAGGCGCTCGGGTCGGGCGAGCTGACCCAGGTCAAAGACCGATTCGCCCGCTTCCAGCACCGTGACAATCCTCTCCCTCTCGTTCGTCGCCCATAGCTGCGTGTCGGTGACCGCTCCTCCGAAAAGCGAGCGCTTCAATTCGCCCATTGCCGCGGGCCGCGGGCAGAGCACCTCCATTGTCTTCGTCACGCCGTCGACGTCGCCGCGGCCAATAAGCGGCCAGAGTTCGGCGAGGGTCACCGAGTCGTGTGGACTAGTGGCGAAGCGCTCAAGCGCCGCGGCGAGCGGCGCCCGGGGGTCTCGAATGGACTCGGCCAAGAGACAGGCCCACGGCGGCGGCTCAGACGCACGGGGGTCTAGGAGCCGCACCTCGCTGGACTCCGATCGCCCCGCAAACGCCGTCGCGACCTGCACCAAGTAGGGACTCTGGCCCGTTCGAGCGCGGCCGCGGGTTCGAAACGAGAAGCCCTGGCGAGCTGAGGCGGGAAGACCACGCCAGACTGCGAGCAACGAGAGCTCTGACTCGGCGGAGTCGTTCCAGACCAGCACGGCCTTATCGCGGGGCTCGCCGAAGGCCTGCCAGCTGAGGACGCTGAGCAGCTGCTCAGACGTCTGCACGGGCACGGGTTCCTGCGTGAGAACGGAGAGTGGCATCCGGTAGGAGCTGAGGTCGTTCTCGCTGGGACGGCGAAGCTGACCTGCGAGGGCGACGAGATCGGCGCCGGCGAGCGTCTCACCGTCAATCAGTAGGGCGTGGGTCCAGACGGCCCCCGGTCGTGGCAACTCGGGCGCTGGCCAAATGCGAGCGAGGAAGAAGCGCTCTATCGCCTCGATCTGGACGCCCACCAGGTAGTGCTCGGAGTCATCTTCGAAGCGGGCGTCCGCATGGGGCAGGAGCCGCGCTTCAAGCTGCGGGTCGACCTCCATCGAGCTCGCCAGCAGCTCATGACCGTCGCGATAGCCGAAGACGAGTTGATCGACGATCCCACTCACAGAGTAATTATCACCCACTGGAGCCGAGCAGCCAGATCAGCGGCTCGGCCAGTGAGACCCGCTCGCCAGCCCCATCAACCGCCCAGGCCCGGTCCCAGGGATCGGGCTCGTCGGGATCACTGACCACTTCGTCTTGCTTAAATTTCACGCCCTGGGCAGAGACCCCAAAGGCGCGATAGCTGTATCCGTTCTTATCGGCCTCAAGGAACTGGCGCAACAGCGGCACCCGGGCGGCGAGCCACTCGCTCGGCGTAAAACCGGTGACCGAGTCCCAAGCCGAGACCACGACGGCGATTGGGCAAGGCTCCCCATGGGTGGCGTCACGTATCTCCTGTAGCGCATCGACCATACGCACGTCAGTGGGCATCATCCCCGCTGTCCATTTATGCGCCGTCTCTTCTTCTCCCTCGCCACTGTTGTCTTCGCTCTCCTCCCCATCGCCTTCATCGTCCTTACCCTCAAGCAGCTCGGCGACTTCCTCTGCCGAACCGCCCACGCCAAGCCCATCGGGATCGAGAAAGATCATCATCGCGTCGGCCTCGCGCAGCTCGGCGAGTAGCTCGACATGCCAGGCCCTCGTTTTGATCGTCCCGCGCAAGGACTCGCCAGAGCGATCCGGGATGAAGAGGCTGTGCTCGCTGCCATCGGCCAGGGCAACGGTAAGCGAGATCGTCTCTACCCCCTCGTGGTCTGAGCGCAGCACCGGCTCGCGCCTGGCGAGATGTTTGAGGCCCTCGTTGAGCACATGGACGGGGTCGTGGACTTTGAGCAGCTCCATCTCATCGATGGCGTGATTAGAAAGCCCGCCGAAGAGCGCCACTCCGAAGCTGGTCTTTCCGGTCGCGGGAAGTCCGAGCATCACGACCTTCATTGCGAGAGCCCCTTTGGTGCGCGCAGCCGCAGCATGCGTGCGGGCGGCTCAGCCTGCGCAGGGAGCGCCGGTTCGGGCACCTCGGGCGGCGGCTCAACCAGCCAGTCCATCAGTACCTCCATACCATCCTCGTCAGTCTTGCCGCGCGCTGCCGTGCGCAGGCACGCAGACCCAGCGCAGATGCCCTGTACCGCCGCGAGGATGTCGGCCTCGCGCTCGTCCCAGTACCGGACCGCGGAGTCCCCGGCCGCTTGCAACTCATCGAGCTTGGTCAACACGAGGCAGACGTGGGCGTTGGCGAACGAGACTGAGCCGTCTGAGAGCCGTTCGATCAGCTGCCTGGTGGTGTTGATCGCGAAGGAGCGCTCGCCAAGGTCGGAGAGCAGGGCACCGTCGACGAGAATCGCGACCTTGTCGGCCTGAGCGAGGTAAGACACTTGGTCGGGGCTGATCTCGTTGTCGCGGATCGCTCGAAAGCTCTCGCCGGGAAGATCGGCGAAGAGCAGGTGCGTGTTGGGGGACTCCACCTCGAGGTGGAGCAGGTCCCGCCCTTCGGGGTCGGCCTCGGTGCGCGTCGTGTGGGGGGTTATTCGCCCCGAGCCAGCCCTAGCCGGATGCATCCGCTCCTCGAAGCCG
>DATHEN010000243.1:0-17847 GCA_035318565.1 Polyangiaceae bacterium | reverse complement strand
GAAGACAGACGATGACGGACGAATGATTTCGTTGATTCACCACAGAGCAGACCACACCTTAGCTCTCCCCCATTTTGGTCCGAAGAATGGGGTCCACCTCAGAGTTACTTGCAGCACCTGCGGTCAGCTGGTTGTCGATAGGCAGCGACGCTTTTCATCCCGACGTCAGCGCTCGCGCGACATCCGATCGAGCTTACGCACGCCCGGCCCAGCGCCACGAGGTTGAAGTTCGCGAACGTCCCGCTCCGATGCGAATCTGCGAGCCGTAGTCACAATAAAAGGGCGGCCAAATCTCCACGCCGTCGCCGACGCTGCCGAGCAGATCGACCAGGTGCGGCGGCGCTCTTCCAGCTCGTCGATCGTCGTATTGTTTAGAAGCCGTGTCCCGGGTGCTTCACCGGTGAACTTGGGGCCGCGCGCTCAGATGCAGATGGGCTGGAAGACTTTGTAACCTCCCCCAGTAGCAGCCCGGCCACGGCACGCACCCGGAGCTATCGACGCGGCAGTAGTCGGTGCATTTGAGCTCACCGGGCTGATAGTTCATGACAACGCCGAAGATCGCGAGGCCGAAGGGCAAATCCGCACACGTCTTTCCGTGGGGAATCGGGTTCGTGGCGCCGGATTCACCTCTCTTTCCCGGGCGGCAAGCGTTGGCGGCGCCTTCCCCGGGCGAGCGGCAGGGAAACCCCACTAGATCCCATGGCTCCATCACGGCCGCGCCGGTGCCATTACGACTTCAGGGCGCCGTGCCTTTCTTCGTGACGCGCAGCCGTTCGACGTCCGCGACGAGCTCGAGGCGCTCGTTCACTCCGTTGCAGGCGTTGCGCACCGTCACCTTGTTGCCGGTGACCTTTACACCTTCTTCGCAAGCATCGACGACGCCGACCTGCCGCGGCTTGCAAGTCGCGTCCGCGACGAACACGACGAGCCGGTCGCCCCGCCACTCGCCGAAACCGGGCCCATCGCCCCCCTTGTGGAGCTGAAGGAGCTTTCCGTGCGGCACAAGGAGGCGGCCGTCGACCCAACCGGGTGCGGATAGGTTGAACAAGATGAAAGCCTCGGGCCGACCGTCGCCGTTGGTGTCTGCGAAGCCCTTGTCTGAGATGAATGCTTGGAGGTTCGAGTCGTCGTTGAATGCGATGCGACCGTCACCCATGTTCGTGGTGCGCCCCACGTCGAAGTTCTCGTAGGACATCTTTTTCCAATCTACCTTGTCGAGCGTGCACGCACCGGGCGCGCTCGCAGAGCGAGTGGGCGCGCCGCCCGTCGCACTGGGCGCGGAGCCGATCTGCGTGAGCACCTGTCGCGCATCGGTAATCGCGGCTGTCGTGTTCGCATCGCGCTGTAGGCTCTTCTGACGCTTGTCGGTGAAGGCGGCGGGCGAGTCGAATCCAGAGGCCGTCCGAGCCTTCGACGCTGCGCTCGCCGTCGCGGCAGCTGCTTTGGCGGCGCTCTTGGCGTCGTCGTTTGCGAGGGGCACCACGAGCTTCGTTTCAGCGATGGCGAGCGCCGTGGCGTCGTCGAGGGCACTACGGCCTGCCGCACGCAGCGCGGCGGGTTGCTTGGCGAGCGCCGCCGCCGCTGCTTTGGCGTCGGTGCTCGCCGTCTTCGCTTCGTCCGCCGCTGCGGCGCTAGCGGTCAGCTCGTTCTGGATGCGATCCTCGACGCTTCGGATCGCCTGCGCTTCTCTCAGCAGCGTAGTCCCTGCGTCGATCGCCGCGGCATATTCGCCCCTGGCCGTTATGAGCGCCTCCGCCGCTTTTGCTGAAGTCTTCGCGTCCTTGCTCAGAGAGTCGTAGCGCCGTTGGGCAGCACGGGCGGCGTGCAGATGTGCATCGAAAGCGGTTTTAGCCGCTTTGGCAGTCGAGTCGTGCGGCTTCTTTTCGCCGACGAGCGTGGCGACGCGTCCCAGGCTCTGGACTGCGCGCTCGCGCGCAGCAAACGCGGCCGCCAAGGCGATGGCAGCAACCTTAGATGCATTCACTGCTGGAGCCAGAGGCGTCCCTGTGACGTCGGGAGCGCACTTGTGTGAGCCACCGAGCGCCGTTACGATGCGGATCCGCGCGTTCTCGTAGCCGGCGCGAACATCCGCTGGAGTGGGGTCGGAATCACCGGGAGGCTGCACGTACATCGAGATGTTGCCCCAGGCCTTCACGCGCGCCTCGAGCAGTCGCTCGCGCCAGAGCAGACGATCTTTTCCGACCTTCGTGCAGGACTCGGCCCACGTGCGCCCATAGCTCAGGCCCTCCTGCGACATGAGCGCCTCGGCCGCGTTCAAGCCGATGCCACCCTTGAAGTCCCGGACGGCGCTGGCTACCCGCTTCTTGGCTTCGGCGCGGTGCGCAGCAGGCAACGCGGCGATGTCGGCCGAGAGCTTCCGCTGCTGCGCTGCGACCTTGTCCGGCAGGTCGGCTTGGTACGGGCCGGCCAGGATCCATTCCGCGTTCAGTTCGAAGAACCGCAGGTCCCGCTCGAACTGCTCGGCAGGGTTCGCTTCCTTGGCAGCCGGAGTACTGGCGGACGGCATGGGCGCCGCATCGGCGACCCTGCAAAGACCGGTGACAACGAGTGCGCCGAGCCCGGCAGCCGCCATGTAACGTCTCTGTTTCATTTGAATTCTCCGGACCGGCTCAACCGTCACGTCCCGGGCTACACTTGAATTCGAGCTGCAATCGCACAAAAGCGATCGTGCGAGCTTCTGCCTGTACGTACGGGGCGTGCAGGTACTTCCCGGACCATGCCCGGAAGCAGGCTCGCTTCGCTATGTTTCAGTTTGTTTTAGACGAACCGGCAATAATTACGGATCGCTTGGACGTACCAAGACCCTCCCGCACGGCGAGGACGGTGGTCAAGCCTCGCGCGAAGCGGTGGACGCCGTCTCCCCTTCGAACAATCATCCCCATGATTCGCGGCGAGACTCGCGGCAAGTCAGCGTAAAAGTGAACGCAACTCAACGAAGGATTTCTCAAAATGCGACGCGCGCTCCTTATCGGCTTCATTTTGATCCTCGGCTGTCTAGCGGTGCTCCCATGCGCGGCGGCGCCCGGGGGCTACCTGCAAGACATGCCGAGCGTGGAGGCCGTTCGCGAGGAGTTTGGTGGCTTCACCGAAGTTCAGGCGGCCGGGAAACAAGCCGCAGCCCTCAAGCAGTTGGGCATGATCATCAAGGAGCTGTCGGCGGGCGGTGAATTCGGGAACCAGATGACCGACGAAGAACGCGCCGTCTCCGAACGCTACTTCACGGCCGCAGGAGAGGTAACGCTAGCCGCTGCGGCTAACTTGGCAGGCGGCAACGCTCCCACGTCGGGTCCCAAATCCCCGAGCGGGCGCATGTCACTGGCGATGATGCGCTACGACCACCAAGCCTTCCGCCAGCGTGTCGCGCAGCTCATGCTGCCGCCAGTGGTGGCGGCGCGCTATGCCAACCTGCATCCGAACACGCCACCGATCGGCGCCATCGCGCTGCTGTTCGGAGGGTTAGTGGCGCTGGTGCTCGTCGTGAAGCTGTACTTCAAGCTGTTCCCGGCTCGTCCCGACGACCATGAAATCGTGGGCTACTCGACCAGGGCGAGCGTGGTTGGCGGAGTCGGGATCGGGCACACGCGACCGGTGACGCGTCGGGAGAGCAAGCTCTGGGGCCGCATGCTGATGTTTGCGTTGCTTCTGGCTCCGCTGTTCGCGGCGGGCACGGCTTTGATGGTGCTCGTCGGCCCGCACTTTTCCGTGCTGCAGCCGCTCCTCGGTGTGGCAGACAGCGCATTCTACGGAATGATCGACTTCTTCGAATGCTGGACGCTGTAGAGCACGGGGCGGGCGCCGGCGACGTGAGGAAACTTCGTCAGGGGAAGATGGCCCGAACAAGCCCATGCCCCACATGCGACCTTCGAACATGCTTCCATAACGCGGACTCAGCAGGAGTACCCCCTACTATTTCGGCGTGCGAGCCACGAACGCTTCGGGCACCAGCAGCAATTCGACGGAAGTCAGCGCTATGGCGCAATAGACTCTCTTCAACCGCACCGCCCCGCGACTCCGCAACTACACTCGAAACCAGGCATTCTGGCATCGACAAGATTCTCCGGGATATCCCGCGCACATCTGCGTACCATGACGATGATTGTCACACATAGGGAGCATGAGCCAATGAACGATTCGCGAATCAAGCATCAATTAAGGGGCACCTGATGACAACGGTACGGACTGGCTTGCTGCTTGGATCGGAGCAGAAACGGGAGCATTCAAGATGGGGCGGGCGCTCGCACCATCTCCTCGCAGTTGTGCTTGCCTTGAGCACGGTGTGGGCGGCTGCGTGCACTGAGAAGGAAGACGACGCGCCTAACGATGCAGGCCCAGCGGGCGGCGCGGGCGGGCATGCCGGAAACGGAGGCACGGCCGGCGGCGCAGCAGCGGACGCGGGGGGAACCGGTGGCGATTCGAGCGCCGATGCTACCGATGCTACCCATGACGCAGCAACCGACGGCGGTTCGGATGGCGATGCAAACTGCGGAGCCCTCGGTGAAACTTGCTGTGGGAGCTCTTGCGATAGTGAGCTCGTGTGCCTCGGGAATACGACGTGTAGCTGCGTGAGTAAGTTGTTCGGTCGGTACGTGTTGCGGACCGATGGCAAGCTCATGCTGGAGGGTCCAGCCGAGACGCCAATTGTCGACGACAAAACCGGTTTGCCACTCACAGACGTCAAAGAAGTACAGGACGGAAACTTCCACGGATGTGCTGTGCTGGGGACAGCGCGCACGGCCTCGTGCTGGCGAACGGCCGCCAACGGGAATGCGTCTAGCCAGCTCGGCGACGGCACCGCGAATGCCACCGGACCACTCTATCGCGCGACGCCAGTGCTCACCGCTGCCGCTCAGCCTCTCACCGACGTTGTTTCTGTCTCGAGTGGGTCGGCCTGGCCCTTTACGAAAACCGGCTGTGCGGTGAGACAGGATGGTACCCTCTACTGCTGGGGCGATCTGACGTGGATCCGAAACAATGGGATCCCGTTCATTTCCGCGTACGCCGTGCAGATCACAACCGATGGGGTTACGCCATTCACGAAAGTGCTCCAAGTTGCAGTCGCGGCGGAAGGTTCGACGAGCTACGCTTGCGCGTTGGTGCAAGGCTCTTCGGCCAAGGAGATATGGTGTTGGGGGAACAATAACGCCGAGCAACTTGGTTTGGGAGACAAGAACAAGCGCCAGTATCCAACGAAGGTGTTGGGATTCGCCAACCCCAGCAAGATTGTACTTTCCGATCGCACCGCCTGCGCTATCGACGGCACGAGCGTCCGCTGCTGGGGCTACAACAATGGCGGAGATGCGGGAGTGGGCAGTAAGAGCCCTAACGTTCATAGCCCCACCCTCGTCGTGGTGATGGGCGGAAGTACGGCTCTTGGCGAAGTGGTCGACATTGCGCCGGGCAGAGGCAACGGCGGCGACAACTTTTGTGCTCTGCGCAGTGACAACAGTGCGTGGTGCTGGGGCATATCCTTCAAGGAATACGCAAGCGCCAATGGCATTGCAAATATCGTTGGTGTGGGCGCGGCCGATGAGCCTCGCTTCCTCACGAGCGACGGCGTCTACCATATCGGCTCGACGACCCGTTCGCCAAAGTGCGGCGTACTGTAGCAAGTCATTTCGAGACATGTTCACGTCTTCGCCAGCGCATCCGGGCCCCGTCAGACTCGGCCGGGGCCCGGGCCTAATAGCGCTTCCGGGTTGAGGCTGACCATCGCGGCTACGCGGAAGTCACGTTGACGGCGTTTACACGCGCCGCAACTACGACAACGTACGCCGAATCCCCGCTTCCATCCGCTATCCGCCACGCGCTTGCATGCCAAAGAATATCTAGTGCGAGCCCGCGCGACGGATCCGACGACGGGTCGGATGAAGGAAGTCAAACGTGTGCTCGCGCAAGTGGACGAGGCGACGGCATACAAGTGGTTGCAGGACGAGCTGGCGCGCGTGCGCGCCCTGCATCGACTCGGCGCAGCGTCCGAAGCTGCGCTTTGCCGACTACGCGACCTCGCTCCTCGAGCGCAAAATCCAAACCGGTGACATCCGCAGCCCAAAAGGGCAGGAACGCTGGCGCTACACGCTCGAGCACCTGATCGCTGGCACTTTGCTTGAAGACGAGCAGGTGTCCGTGGGCGGTTTCGGCGAGCTCTTCATGGATCAAATCCGTGCCGAGCACGTCGGAGCTTGGAAAGCCGCGATTGTTCAGCTCATCAACGGGCGTCACTATTCGCCCCCACCGCGAACGGATGGCTTTCGGCCATGCGCGTGATCGATCGCACGGCAAAGCGCGACATGTCGCTCGGAAAGTCGTTCACCGAGGGCGTTCGGAACTTCGACACATCCGAGCACGTCACGTTCACCGAAGAGGCTCCGAACGCGCTCGCGCCGGAGATGCTCCCGGTGTGCTTGGCGGCGTTGCGGGAATCCTTCCCGCAGCACTACGCGATGACATACCTCGGCTTCGCAACCGGGCTACGCCCGTCGTCGCTCCGACCGCTTCGGCGTTCGGGTCCGACACCGGACGTGCTGTGGAGAGCGGCGCTTGCTCGTCCGTCGCTCGCAGACTATCCGCGACATCGTACTCAACCGCACCAAGCAGAAGACCCGCTACGCCATCGACCTGCCGGAGGAAGTGCTCAAGGTACTCCGGTGGCACGTCGAGACCCAGCTCGTGACGCCGGAGCAGCAGGATTCGGAGCTCCTGTTCCCGTCGATCACGGGCGGCTTTCGCGCACCGACGGTCGTGAACAAGCCGTTTGCCGACGTCTCCGAGACCATCAAGCTCGGTTACCCCTTCACCCAGAAAGGCATGCGGCGGACCTTCAACGACCTCTGTCGCGCGGCCAAGGTCGAAGCGCTCGTCACGCGAAGCATCAGCGGGCACCTCACCGAGCGCATGCAACACCACTACGGTACGCCCCGAGGAACAGCGCGCGAGCATCGCTCGCGTCACGGCTCTGTTCCAGAAGGCCAATAGCTCGGCAGCCTCCAACGGTGCCGAGCACGGAACCACGCACCCACTCTCGGCAGCGGCGGCAAGTGGTGGTGCTCCGATGAAGAAAGGTGGTGCTCTAAACAAGAAAGCCGGCTAAGCGCCTGCTCTAACCGGCTGTTTCAATTCAGAATTTCAGAGCAGGAGAAAGGATTCGAACCCCTGGAGTCCACCTTGGCAAGAGGGCTTGCTGCCGTTTCCCGCCGTTTCGCATCGACACAAGATCTCGAAAATCACAACAACGGGCGTTACCCGGACGATCCAACCATTACGCCTGAGTGGTGCTTCAAGTGGTGCTCGCAGAGTGGAGCACCACTTCGAACGGCTTGCGCCAGTCACGCCGCTTTCATCGCGCCAGAACCGCGGGTCGGGCGCCCACCAACCGTCGCGCCGGGCGCCAGCGCTGGCACGCTACGACAGAACGCCCGACTTGCTGGCGTGTCACAGGTCGCCGTCAATTTCTCTACGTCGGAACTTTGCGCGGTCGCATGCAACGAATCGCGTCTGCGGCGAGCTCACGCTCGGGCAGCTTTCACAGCGTAAAACCGCACATGTCTCGCCGCGCGCCAAACTCGCGTTACAGCGTGTTGCACTGTAACGCGAGGTGCAACGTTCGACATGGCGAACGGGCGCGCTCCTGGGGCGGCGGCGCCGAACGTCATGGCGATCGCAGACCCCGGGACGCCTGCCGGGGTGGCGCGCACGAAACGATCGCGACCGTTCAGTCCGCCTGGCATGCGCGATCGTCCGACATTCGCGAACCCGGTCGCCGTGACGCGCGCGTCTCACGCGCCTCGCGTGGCGCGCCGTGTTTGCGCGATTTCGTGGATGCGCACGGTCCGCACCGTGCGCACTGTGCGCGCGAACTCGACGTGCGCGGACGTTTGGTTACCAAATGGTAACATCCAGCGAAGCGACGAGCTTGCATCCTGGCGCCGTTCCTGTGACGTGACTGAACATCTCGGAGGGTGCGCAATGTCCAAGCGAAGATTCTCGTTTCTGTCTCGCAATCACTCGGGTGCGCGCTCGTTGCTGCGCAGCTGCGTCCTGCTCTCTGCCGCCGCGCTGAGCGCGAGTTGCCTGCCGGATCTCGAGATCGCGGTGACGAGCACGGCAGACGGGAGCGCCGGGTCGCTGCGTGCCGCGATTCAGCAGGTAAACGCTGGGCCCCGCACGACCCGCATCAAGCTGCCGCCCGGCACGTACGCGCTGACCCAGTGCGGCGCGGACGACGACAACACGGCCGGCGATCTGGATGTCACCGCCGCGGTCGCCGTGTTCATCGAGGCGACCGGCCCGGGCGTCGTGATCCGCCAGGACTGCGCGGGCGAGCGACTGTTCGATGGGCGAGGAAACGGTCTGCTCAGTTTCAAAGGTGTCACGCTCACCGGCGGGAACGTGGTCGGGAGCGGCGGTGCGATCCAGGGTCGCGATGTGCACTTGGCCGGGGTGACCGTCACGGGCAACCGCGCCACGATCACGGGCGGCGGCATCGCCGCTACCACGTTGATCGCGGACGACAGCAGCATCACTGACAATGCGCTACCCACCGCGACCCTGGAACTGTCGACCACCGGGCGCGGTGGAGGCGGCATCTACGTCAGCGAACGCGCGCTGATCCGGCGCTCGAGCATCGCCGGCAACGAAGCCTATCTCGGCGGCGGGATCGTCGCTGGCTCACTGGAGATGACCGACACACGCGTGACCGGCAACAGAGCTGCGCGTTTTTATCCGCTCTCTGGTACTGACTGGCCCGCTTACACCATCGGCGGTGGGCTCATCGCCGACGTGCTCGAGGCCGAGCGCGTCACGATTGCCGACAACGCGCTCCAATCGTGTGCGAGCTTCGTTACCGGGCGGTATTCCCCAAATGGGGGATCCGCTTTTACGGTTCGAACTGGAACGCTGGTAAACGCGACCATCACGGGCAACGTCACTCCAGGCTGCGTCGTCCCCTATCCACTCCCCGTCATGGAAGCCAAGGAGAGCTTGACGCTCGTTCACGCCACCGTAGCCGATAACAAGGTGGGCGCCGGAGTCGTGCCCTGGATTTCGCCCGTCACGAACTTCCAGAGCTCCGTGATCCTCAACGACGCTCTTGCGGGCTGCAGTCGCACGGACATGATTGACGATCAGTACAACTGGATCAGCGAAGCCAACTGCGGTCTCACGGGTGAGATCCCGCAAAAGACCAGCGAGTTTTTGCAGCTCGGACCACTGGCAGACAACGGCGGCGCGGTGCCGACACGCGCGCCGGCCGCAACCAGCGCGCTCGTGAACGCGATTCCGCGATCCGCTTGCGCATCGAGCGAGGACGCGCGCGGCGTTGCCCGGCCACAGGGCGCGGCGTGCGACATCGGCGCTGTCGAGGTCCGTTAGTCGAGCTGTGCTGGGAGTCGAAAAGGGGGGCTCCCGCGCGCGCTCGAGCGCTACTTCGCGAGGCGACGGACGACTTGCGTCTCCGGGCTGCCCCAGGTTCCGATCGTCGTCCAATAGATGGAAACGGCGTCCTGGGTGATGCTGGTCGGAGTGTCTTGACCGGGGGCGATGATTTCCGGCGGAGCCGAGCAGCCGGAGTGCGGGCAGCGGTACACCGAAGAGCCTGCCACGAAGTAAACATGCGTGGCGTCGGCAACCAGGTCCTGCACCCCGAGACTGCTGACGAACGACAGCGGAGTCGAAGTGCCGACGCCGTTCGGAAGCGGGACGCGGAAGATGCCCGTGGGGTAGTTGGTTCCGACCCAGATGCTGCCGGCGAAGTAGAGGTTGCCGGCAGCCACGGCTACGTCGCCGATGTCTCCGCGTAGAGATTCTGCGAGAACGACGGGAGTGCCGCCCGCGAGGCTCATTCTGAGGATTTGGCCGTCCGAGTTTTGCAAGTCGTTCGTGTAAGTCGAGGTGTTCGACCAATACACGTTGTTCGCATCACTGGTGAGGCCGGAGGGATTGTTCGGCGCGCTAGCAACGGGAGTTGCCGTTCCCCCCGCCACGGGCGCGTACCAGAAATCGCCGCTGCTGGTCCCGTACGGGCTCGGTTGGCCGAAATACACGCGATTGGTGGGCGCAGGAGCAACGACGAGTTCGCCCGCCGAAGTTCCACTGTAGGTAGTCAGATTGCCGATGATGCCGCAGTCCGGTGCGGTGCAGGTTCGCACCGCGCCCGTCCCGCCGGTCGCATAGGTCCAGTAAAGCTTACCGCCAACAGCCGTGAGTCCCCGGCCTGCCTCGCCAGGAGCGAAGTTCGCGACTGCGTCTGTCGCGTCGATGCGCCGGCGCGCGATAGTAGCAGTCGTGAAGGCGCTCGTGGCGCGACCCCAGTAGACGTACGTGGCGTCCACGGCGATCGAGTAGCTGTAGTACTGCCCGGTTGCGATCGTCACTGGCTGGCACAGCCGGGTATCACACGCGCCTCCCAGGCAGCTGTGGCCGCACCGACCGCAGTGCCTGGCGTCCGTGTCGAGGTTGGCGCACGCACTCCCGCAAGGCGTGAGGGAGGGAGCGCACGTCACCCCGCCATCGCCAGCGCTGCCGCCACTGCCGCCCTTGCCTGCGCCGCCGCCGGTACCCGAACTGCCGCCCTTGCCCGCGCTGCCCGCAGTGCCGCCGGTACCCGCGCTGCCGTCGATTCCTGCGGTTCCTGCGTTGCCCGCGCTGCCGCCACTGCCGCCATCGCCCGCGCTGCCATCGGGTCTGCCGGCTGATCCGGCGTTGCCGCTACTGCCGGCTGATCCGCCTCTGCCGGCGCTGCCGCCTTTTCCGGAGCTTCCCTCCGAGCTCGAGCTGGTTCCGCAGGCCCCGGCGTACACGACGCCGGCCAGAGTCAGAGCAACGGACACCAAGCGCTGGGACGGCCGCAAGCGTTGCCGTCCGGAGGGAAGTGAAGAGCCGCGCATGGGGCTTTCGCTATCACAGTCCTCTGAAAATCGCTCGGCTTCTTCGCCCGGGTTTGCGTACACACGTGAGTCGTTGCGCCAGACTGCCGCGGCACCGGTCAGCAACGGGCGCACAGGGTCTCACGCGATTGGGTGAGTTCACGTTGGACCAGTCGTGCGGCCAGCTCGTCACGAGGAAACGTCTAAAGTCCGAGATCTCGGAGCGGCAGCTCGTCATAGCTGCCAATGACGAGATCGGCTTTCTCGAATCGCGAGCGGTCCATGTTCCGGTCCGGGAGCGCCCGCTCGGAAAGGCCGCGGTATTCGTCCACGGAGTAACTCGTGACGTGCGTGATGGATCCGCTCAGTGGAAGCTGAGCTCCGCTGCTCGCGCCGCTCGCCGTGAGGATCTTGCGGCGAGGGTGATGCGAAGTACGTGCGTGCCACGTGGAATGGCAGGGTGAAAGGCTCTCCGGACATGAAGGTGTGTTGCCAATGCGCACAATTGGCAACACACCGAGCTTGCGTCCGGACGGCATTGCGCGACGTACAACTCGACGTCCGGCGGAAATCCGCTGCCACTGACCTCGACGTACTGAGCGTCCACGAGCCCGGAGCTGGGCGGTCACGAGCGGGACGATCGGCGATCCACGAAACGCGCCGTCGACGAGGGCGCCAACGAAGTCTCCGAGCGCGTAGAAGAGCGAGACGCCCGAGAGGATCGCGAACACCAGCGTGAGCCGCTTCTGGAGGAGCTGCCTCGATTCGTCGTCAGACGCCGTCGCCATCGGTCAACGAGGATTCATGGCGTCGCTTCCTCTGGGCGCAAAGGCCCCCCGGTCGCCGCGCTGGAATGGCGGTGGATCACATTGCAGCCGACCTGGCCATCGCTTAAGCCTGACTACTCAGCTTACCTTCGACGTTAGCCGGACTCGATCAGGGACACGTGCCGCGGATCCCCACTCGCTCGAATGCACCCGGAGACTTCTACGTCGCGGCCGGCGAGTGCGTCACGTGTGGGGCCCCGGGCGCAGAGGCGCCTGACTTGATCGGCCTCGACGAGGAGGTCCGGAGCTGTTTTTTCAAGAGGCAGCCCGCCACACCGGAGGAGCTCGCGGATGCGATCTCTGCGGTACGGGTCGCCTGTTGCGGCGCGCTGCGCTACGGCGGCTCCGATCCGCATGTTCAGCGGGAGCTTGTCACCGCCGGGTGCGCAGCGTCGATCGACGTTCCGCTGCGCCGCCTGACGCGGACGCGAACCCGATGAAAGCTGTCATATTCGACTGCGATGGAACTCTCGTGGATAGCGAAGGGTTGTGGCATGAGGTGCTCGTCGCAGCCATCGCGGAGCACGGGCTGATTCTGTCCGTCGCCGAAGCCAACCAGGCTTTCCGGGGCGGCAACATGGCGGACTGTATGGCCGACATCGAGGCGCGTCTCGGTCGCCCGTTGCCAGCCGACTTCGTGCCTGTGCTTCGCACTCGCACCGCGGATGTGTTTCGAACCAGGCTGCGGCCGATCGAGGGTGCGGTCGAGCTGCTCCAGTCACTGTCGCGCTCGTCCCGGCCAGTTTGTGTAGCCTCCAGCGGACCACGCGAGAAGATCGAGCTCAGCCTGTCGCTGACCGGACTCTGGCCGTTCTTCGAGGGGCGCGTCTTCAGCAGCTACGACGTTGGAGTGTGGAAGCCCGACCCAGGTCTGTTCCTCCACGCTGCGCAGGCCATGGGTGTTGCTGCAGAGGATTGCGCGGTCGTGGAGGACAGCCTGCCCGGGATTCGTGCGGGGCTGGCCGCCGGGATGACAGTATTTGCCTTCCAGCCCCATGACGTGGATCCACGAGTTCCGTCCGAGGTCACCATCTTGAAGAACCTTCTCGAGCTGCGCGGCCTCCTCGGTTTCAGCGCTGCCGAACCTGCCGTTGCAGCCGAAGATGCTCATCGCTTCTTGGAGCCACGCCGCTGAACGGCCAGGTCACGGGCGGTCCGAAACCATGGAGACCCGACTTGCCGAGCCACACGATCCGATCCGAAAGCGTGTCCACCTCGCTCGACGCTCGCTGCACCGCGAGCGTGGTCAGCACGAAGCTGCCCATGACCACCGTGAAGACCACGACCAGGATGCGCGGCGAGGCGTCCTTGGTGGGGGCGGACGGCGCGGGCATCGCTCGCATGTGGCGCCAGGATGGACTCCTCGTCAGGGCGCCCACGCAAGTTCGAAGCGAATTCGTGAAACTCGGCTGATACCTCGGCTCCGATGTGCATCCAGGATTTCGGGCCGTCGTACTAATGCGCGAGCGCTCCTCCGTCGGAAACAGTGGCGCCAGCATCGGCCGCCGTGGCTCCGGCATCGGCGGCTACGGCGGTCGCTTCGGCCGCGTAGGCGGGATCCCGCAAAGCGAGCTGGCCGAGACGTGCGGCGTCCAGCGAGAGCGCCAGGATTCGCATCGCCTCCTGATCGGCGTGAAAGCCCGTAGAATTTTCGGCTTCGACGAAGTCCAGGAAGAACTGCGCCTTGCGGTGTAGCTTCTGCGCACCAGCCAGCTCCGCGTCCGGTCTGCCCGCCTGCTTCGCGCGTTTCAATTCGCCGATCAAGGCAACCACGGCGTTCATGGCCAGATCGCGCACGCCGTGCGTTTTCTCCTGGATGATGTGTGCGCGACCGAGCAGCTCCTGCTCGGAGGCGTGGTGACATCCCTGGCAAGCGTTGGACACATTCAAGAGCGGGCTGCGGACGTGGTGGTCACTCACCTTGACGGCACCGACGCGCTGATAGGGCATGTGACAATCCGCACACGCGACGCCGGCCCGCGCGTGCGTGCCCTGGCTCCACATCTCGAACTCCGGGTGTTGGGCCTTCAGCGTGGGGCTGCCGGCTTCGGCGTGGGTCCAATCCTTGAACCCTTCGGCTTCGTAGTAGGCGTAGATCTGGTCGGCGCGGAGGCCGTTGTCCCACGGGTACGTGAGCGTCTTTTCCTTGCCTTTGAAGTAGTACTCCACGTGGCATTGCCCGCACACGTAGGCGCGCATTTCCTGGCGTGTGGCGTCGCGGTTCACGTCGTAGTCGGGACCCGCGCTTTCGGCTTTGACCTTCTTGATGGCGAGCATGAACGCCGGCCGCGTCACGCGCAGCGCCAGCGTTTTCGGATCGTGGCAGTCGATGCACGCGACGGGATGACGCGCGTACGCGGTCGCCTGCGAGTACGGCATGCGATTGACGGCGTGAAAGCCGGCGATCAAGTCGCCGTTGCCGAGTTGCTTGTAGATCCCGTATGCCGACGTGTGGCAGTGCAGGCACGCGCCCGGCTGCTTGGCGGCCTGCTGGCGCTCGGTCAGGCGTTGATCCAGCAGCATGTAGGCATGACCGCGCTCCTCGCGGAAGTCCTTGGAGAACGCGTAACCCGCCCAGAACGTGCGCAGCCGCGGGTCTTCCTCCAGGCGTGACTGCGCCACGATCGAACGCGGATCCGCCTGCGTCGGCGTGCGGGGCACGGCTTCACTGCCACCGTAGCGGGTACGCTGCTGGTCGGTAGTGCGGCGGTATCCGTCGTACTGATGCGGGAAGTTTTTGCCCCAGACGACCGGGTCTGCCGTAGTGTCGTCGAGCTCCACCACGCGGAAGAACGGGTTTCTCGCTTCCTGTTTCTTCTCGATGATATTGACGAGCAGCGCGGTGGCGAGCGCTACGATCGTGGCAGCGGCCGCGACGCCTGCGATCAGCGTCAGCCGCTGCTGGCGCCCCCCCTTCGCGGGTTCGGATCGCGTCAGGGTACCTTCGTCCTTGTCCGTCATGGATCCTCTAGTGTGGGTGTCCGACTGAGCCGTGACAGTGGGTACAGTCGGGCGCGGCTTCTGTGTCGAGCGCTGCGCCGTGACTGATGGACTGCACGAGCTCGGCGTGGCACTTCGTGCAGGCTTCGCGCGCTACGCGCTGATTCATGCGATTGGCTCGGATCGGCTCGTGAAAGCGGCCGGTGGTGAACGCCAATGAATGATTGAAGCCATTCAGCGCTTTGACGCCATATTTGGCGAAGAAGCCGCTCGGCGTGTGGCAGTCATTGCAGCTGGCGACCGCGTGATGCGGAGCCTTACTCCAGCTCTGGAACTGGGGCAGCATCACGTGGCAATTGGCGCAGGCCGCCGGATCATCGGTCAAATAGGAGTAGCCCTTGGCGTACACGAAGGTATAGCCGCCGATACCGAAGGCAATGCCGAGCAGCACCGCCAGCAGCAACGTGGCGGTGCGCGCACGAATACCCAAACGCTGCATCCTCCTCCGACCCCGGCCTCTCTTTGCGCTCTCTAATACGTCAGCCTGGCGCTCCGTCCCTGCGCGGCGCGGCAAGCGGCCCGGCGAATTCCCACAAGAACGACACGAATGCTAGCGCCCACAGCGCCGCAGAAACGCCGAGCAACGCGAGGTACGAGCTCGGCGCCAGCGGAGCGACGACGCGCAGCGCTCCTGCTGCAACCATACACAGAAACGCGCGGCGCGTGCCGGTGCTGGCCGCGATCATCCGCCCGGTGTGTCCGAGTGTCACGCGCGCCATCATACCGAGGGACAAGCAACCGAGGGCTCCGGCGGTCAGTGCGTGTAATGCCCCTGCTGCGAGGCCCGGCGTCAGAGGCGCGAGCGCCTTGAGCAAGAAACCCACGGCGATCCAGGCGTGACCCACGTGGAGGATCCACAACATGGGGTCCCGGAAGGCCGCGGGCGTTCCCCAGTGGCGCGTGCGACCAGCGATGCACAGTGCGGCCAGGGCACAGAGCCAAGGGGTCGCGTGGGTGTCACCCCAGATGAAATCCGCTGCGGCGACGCCCACCACACTGGCCAGCGCGGCGCGATCGAGGGCCGCAATCGACCGAATGCTGGGATCTGCGAGCGCGTTGCGGGTGAACATCGGCACCACGCGCCCGCTGATCAGCAGCATCAAGAGTACGATCAGATGAAGCGCAAGCAGCGTGGCCCGGCGCCCCTGGCCCGGCGCCACACCGAGCGCATCCAGATGCACGCTCAGGTTGCACAGCCAGAGGCAGAACAAGACGGCGATCATCACATAATTGCGGCGATTGCCAGTTTGCGCGATCGGACGCGCAATGCTGGCGGCGAGCGCGGGCAAGAACGCCAGATCGATCGCGGCAACGGCTGCTGGCGGTAAAGCGGGCACCAGCAGGGCGATGCGCGCGAGCAGCCAAGCCAGCGCGAGGCCCAGCAGCGGCAATCCCACGAGAGTTTCGCGCTTCGTCCAGTTGCCGACGGCCGTGAGCAAAAAGCCCGCGATGACGGCCCCGGCATAACCGAAGAGCATCTCGTGGGCGTGCCACGTTTGCGGCGGCAATCCGCTGTGCATCTGCATGTGCCCGCCGAGGAAAATCACCCAGAGCGGCACGCTGACCGCCGCGTAAGCCGAGGCTAGTAAGAAGAACGGTCGAAAGCCCTTGCGCCCGATCGCCAGGTCGCGCCCGGAGGATGATGGCGCGGCGTGGCTCGGGACACGAAGCTCGAGAGGGGTGATCGGAACGGGACTCATGTCATCGACGCGGCGTCGTTCAATGCAGCACGGGATCAGCCGATGCACGCTTCTGGATGCCGTGATCGCGCAAGCGGCGCTCCACGGCATTGAAAGCGTCGCGCACGCAAACGTAAGCATCCCCGTGACCCCCTGCGCATTCCTGCGCTTAGCGCCGAAGCGCGAGCATGCGCGCAGGGCGCGAAATTCGCGCGCGGGTGCCTGGCTCGCTCGCCGGGCCGGCTACGTGACCGGCGCGAGCGGAATCGAGGCGATTGTCCCGCGAATTCGCCAGCCTACGTGCTCCAGCCCGCGGCGGACGCAAAAACACATGAAAGTGTGTAACGCTCGCGCACCGCGAGCATCCAACGCCGATGAGCTCCGAAGCCGCGCTGATACGTCAGCGCTCGACGCAGCTATCGAGCCTTGGGTTTGGGCGCTCACTGGACGGGCGCGTCTGCCCGCCCCTGACCGGCCCCAGCGCAGACGAGCGCGTCGCCTCCGTCGCAACAACGCGCATGCCCGGCTGAGCTCGAGCGCGTGTCTTGACGCATGAAAGTCGGTTGCATCCGCGTGAGCACCATCGTTGGTTGGCGTGGCCATGACCCTGCTGGAGCTTCGCGTATCACCCTTCGGGTCAGCGAACGTTCTGATTGAGCTTGGCGAAATGGAACGCGCTGAGCAGTGTTTCCGCGAGCCGCTCCGCTTTGCAGGGGCTCGGATCGCTGCGCCAGACGCGCTGTTCTGGCGGAAGGGCCCACGATTGCGCGCCCGGCATCGCTGTGTCACCGTACGCAGGTAACACGCGGACGCGCCGGGCAACGTCTACGGCCTTGATGAGGGATCTTTTTGAACTGTATGAGCCCTCGATGCCTTCGGCCGTGAGCCGGTGGGCTTTAGCGTCAGTGCTCCCGTTGCTGATTGTTCCCCATGGCACCGGGTGCTCGGATCAGGGTGGCGGAGTTCTCCGGATGGACGGCGGCGCGGGCGCGGCCGGGGAGGAGCGACGAGTGTTCGCGGACCAGCACCCGATGACAGCGCCCCTTCTTGCAGAATGCTCATCGGATGGGACGTGTCCGCCTGGTCAGACTTGCTTTCAACTCGCGGCCGAGCTCGCCGTATGCGACCGTTCCAGTCCGGTCGCGGCGACGGAATGTTCCCAGGGTGGGTTTGAAGGCGATGCACACTTCCAGACGAATGTGGCTGCGGTGACCGGAGCTGCGGCGCCGGCGAGGTTTGCAGAAGGATCATCGAGACCTGTTCCTGCAATCCAAACGTGACGAACCAGTGCGTCGATGAGCCCTGCAAGCAGCCGAGTGACTGCACGGGCGGTAGGGTGTGCCGCCCCACTTCGTTCATATCCGCCCGAGGCGAACGTTGCATGAGTAATTCATGCCGCTCGGATAGCGATTGCACGGCGGGCAAACGAGGCCGCTGCAGTCTGCTGGCACGGTCGCCCAA
>DATHEN010000242.1:0-2263 GCA_035318565.1 Polyangiaceae bacterium | reverse complement strand
GAGCCGAGCCAGGTGCGTCGCCGCGCCCAGCGCTCCGCGGTCCACTTCGGGTAAGCCGAACGTCGCGTCTTCGGAGGCCACGATGACGTCGGCGTTGCCCGCGAGACCGATGCCGCCGCCCAGACAATAGCCATGCACGGCCGCGATCACCGGCACGGCGCACTCGTACACGGCGGCGAAGGCCGCGAAACAACCGCGATTCGCGCCGATCAGCGCCTCGTAGCCCGACTGGGCCTGCATCTCTTTGATGTCCACGCCGGCGTTGAAGCCTTTACCTTCGGCGCGCAGAATCACGACGCGCACCTCTGAATTCTCACCGAGGGCGCGGATACGTTTTGCGAGATCGAACCAGCCTGCAACGCTGAGCGCGTTCACGGGCGGATGGTTCATGACGATCTCGGCGATGCCGTGCGTCACAGACTCGGAAATGGGCATTGCGTAGGCCTTGTTCCTTCGAGTGAAACATGTTCTATTCGGAAGGCAAAGCGCTTTCTGGCACGCCAGCGCGGAGCAGCGAAAGAATGCTCGACAAACGCATGAGCGAAGAAGACGTCGTGGCCGAGCTTCGGGACGGCATGACGATCGGTATCGGTGGCTGGGCCTCACGCCGCAAGCCCATGAGCCTGGTTCGCGCCATAGCCCGCTCGCCGCTGCGCGGTCTAACCCTCGTTTCGTACGCCGGGCCGGACGTGGGCCTCTTGTGCGCGCTCGGAAAGGTCAAGCGCGTCGTGTTCGGCTTCGCGTCCCTCGACTCCATCCCCCTAGAACCCCAGTTCCGGCGCGCGCGCCAGCAGGGGCTGATCGAAGCCGAGGAGTACGACGAGGGCATGCTGCAGTGGGGACTGTACGCGGCCGCCATTCGTCTGCCCTTCTTGCCGACGCGAGCCGGACTCGGTTCCGATGTCATGAAGCTGAATCCCGGTTTGCGCACGGTGCGCTCGCCCTACGTAGATGACGAGGAACTGGTGGCGATGCCGGCCATCGAGCTCGACGCCGCGCTGATTCACGTGAACCGCGCAGACCAGGGCGGCAATGGCCAAATCCTGGGTCCGGATCCGTTCTTCGACGATCTGTACTGCATGGCGGCCAAACGTCGCTTCATGTCGTGCGAGCGGGTCGTGAACACCTCGGACCTGACCCATGAAGGGCCTGTGACGACCCTCACCATCAACCGAATGATGGTGGACGGAGTGGTAGCAGCGCCGCTCGGCGCCCACTTCACCGAGTGCCCGCCAGACTACGGACGGGACGAGGCGTTTCAGCGCGAGTACGCCGCCACCGCCACCGACTCGGCGCTCCTGCAACAGTTCGTCGAACGTTACGTGAACACCAGCCACGCCGAGTACCGAAAGGCGGTTCAAGCGCGATGAGCGAAGTGGCGCGTCACGAGTATTGCGTCGTCGCATTGGCAGACACATTTCGCGGCGATGGCGAGGTGCTCGCGAGCCCGATCGGCACGTTGCCTGCGATCGCCGCTCGCCTCGCCAAGCTCTCGTTCGAGCCGGGCCTGCTGCTGACGGACGGCATCGCTACTCTGCTGGGAGAGGTGCCGGCACTCGGAAGTGCGGACGCCATCAGCGCCGAGGGTTACATGCCGTACCGCCGTGTGTTCGACGTGGTGTGGTCGGGGCGCCGGCACGTGGTGATGGGCGCGACGCAGATCGATCGCTACGGCAACCAGAACATTTCCGCGCTCGGAGACTGGCAAAAGCCCAAGACGCAGCTGCTCGGCATGCGCGGCGCTCCGGGCAACACGATTCACCACCCCACGAGCTACTTCGTCCCCAAACACTCGCGGCGGGTGTTCGTCGAAAAGGTAGATGTGGTCTCCGGTGTCGGATACGACCGCGCACGGGCGCTGGGCGCGCGCTCCTCGCGTTTTCACGAGATCCGGCGTGTGGTGTCGAACCTGGGTGTTTTCGACTTCGAAACCGCCGACAAGAGCATGCGCTTGGCGTCGCTTCATCCGGGCGTCACTCTCGAGAACCTGCTCGAGAACACCAGCTTTCAGCTCAGTGTGCCGGCCGAGGTGCCGGTCACGCGCACCCCGAGCACAGAGGAGCTCCGCTTGATTCGCGAAGTGATCGATCCCAAAGGGCTGGGAGCGCGGGAGCTCGAAGGGTGACCGCGAGTCTGCACACGCGGTTGTGCACGCTGCTCGGCATCGAGTACCCGATCGTGCAGACCGGCATGGGCTGGGTGAGCGGCGCGCGGCTCACGGCGGCTACCAGCGAAGCCGGCGGTCTCGGCATTTTGGGTTCCG
>DATHEN010000241.1:0-4079 GCA_035318565.1 Polyangiaceae bacterium | reverse complement strand
CGTGCGGGATCGATCTCATGAGCTGCTGACGCGCGAGGCAGCGCGCTTTGTGCGCGTGAAGCCGGACGCGGCGGGCGCTGGCGCAGGCGCGCGCGCTCGCGACCGTACAGAAACTCGTGCGGAGAAAGCGGCACGGGCTCTGCCGGCGCTTTCATGCGCGGGCGCGGCACCCGAAATCCGAGCTGCGCATCCTTGATGCGAAACAGCACATCGATCCGGAGCCGCAGCTGATGCCGGAGCGCAGCCTGCACCAGGTCACGCGTGACCAGCGCCTCTTCGATCAAGAGCTCGCCGCACTGGCGCGCTGGATGCTGCTGCATGCGGGTCAACAGGCGCCGTATCGCTTGCGCGGCGAGAAAGCCCTCCGTTTCGAGGATCTCCCCCAGACGCGAGCACGGCAGAGCCGTTTCGACGGCTGCCACCAGGCCCAGGTCGAACTCCACGGCATGGCGCCGCCCAATTGCCGGGGGGTCCACTTCGATGAGCTCCAGCGTCCCGGACGCCTGAGCGCGATGCAGTACCCCGAACACATCGCCCAGCGTCGTCGAACGCAGACGGCCCGGCAGCTTCATGCCGACGCCGTATCAGCCCCTCCCCGGAACGGCCAAGTTCCCCCCACCCCGTACTCAGTCAGCGGAGTAGGCCGAGCCGGGCGATTTCGTCCAAGGCCGCCGTGCCGATCGGGCCGCTGGCGTCGATGGCCCGGGCGCGTTCGAACAATTCGAAGGCTTGTTGCCGCTGGCCCTGCGCCGCGCGCAGGCGGCCGAGCGCCAATCGCGCGTTGCCTTCGAGCCGGGCGCGCGCCGCGGCGTCGATGCGACCCGGCGCCCCCAGCACGACCTCGAGCGTGCGCTCGAGATCCGCGCTCGGGTTGCCGCGGCGCTTGAGCACACGCGGCAGGAGCAGCTTGATCTGGCCCCGGCGATGGAAGGCCACGGCGGCGGCCAGCGGGTCGGCGTCCTGTTCCGGCTTGGCGGAGGCCAAGCGGTGCAACGCCGGCACGAACTGCTCGAAGAAGCTGCCTTGCTCGGGTCCAAATTGCACGAGCCGCACCAGCGCCGCTTCGGCCAAGAGCACCTCGCCGAGCGGAAACGGCGTGGCGCGCGCTTGAATTCGCTCGAGCTCACCCGGATCGCCATTGCTGCCTTCGAGCTCGACCAGACGGACCAGGAGCTGCGCGCGCGGCCGCAGGAGCTCGTGGATCTCCGCTGGGAGCTTGGCAAGCTCTCGCAGCGGACCGACGACAGCCAGATGCCAGACCAAGTCGTTGGCCGCAGCGGCGTCTCCGCCATGCGCGCGCTCGAACAGCTCGTGCTGGCGGGCGCGCGCACCGAGCTGCAAGAGCCGCTCCTCGCTCAGGGGCAGAACGCGTGGATGACTGAGCGCCTTGGGTCCGCTCGAGATGCCGCTCAGTACGTCGTCGGCGATACGCCGCAGCATCAGATCGCGGAAAGACGTGATGAAATGCGCTACCGCAACGCGTCCCGCGCGGAGCGCCTGGACGGAGCGCAGCGTGTCACCCGTCTTCACGACCAGATCGAAGAACAGGCCCGCCTCGATCTCCACGAGCCGAGTCAGCTCGCGCCCGCAAGCCTGCATGTCGTCGAGAGTGAGTTGACGCGCGTCCCCTTCGAGCGCCAGGGCTTCGGCGACCGACGCGAGCACGCGCGCCTCGGTGGGATCGTCGCTCTCGACTTCGGAGACGTTTTCACCGAGCAGGCCGAGCTGCAGCGCAACGCGCTTGGTCTCTTCGTCGACCAGCTCGGGAGATGCGTCGGTGCGAGCCAGCGTGGGATCGATGCTGAGCACGTCGGCGAGCGTATCGAGATCGCGATCCTGAGCACCCTTGGGGCCGCTATCCAGCAGGCGCCGGATGACCGCGACCGGCAGATACTTCTCTTCACGGAAGCGGCGTATCAGCCGCAGGCGCTCGAGGTGCGCTTCGTCGTAATAAGCGACTGTTTTGCCGCCCTTGAGTGGCTTCGGCAGGAGCCCTTCGCGCAGATAGTAGTGAATGGTGTCGCGCGACACGCCGCTGGCTTGCGCGAGCTCGGCCATGCGCATGCGCTTTTGCGCCGGCACTAGGGCTGCTCCTTGCGCTGTACCTGCACCACCCCCGTGAGCTCGACACGGCGCGAAGAGCAGGCGCGGCCCTTCCCGGCACACAGCACGACCCGGCCTTCCACGGCGATTCGCCCGGTACCCTCTGCGATTGCTACGAGCGGTACCGGAAGAGTAACGCTCTGCTCGGCGTACTCGCTGCGCTGCGGAAAGCCGATGCGCGCGCGCAGCGGTTTGGCAAAGTTGGGCGTCGCCGTGACGAGTACGTCGGCCCACACCAGGCGCTGCTTGCTGGCACGCAGGATCACGCTACACACCACTCGCCCGGGCGCCGCGGCTGGGCACACGAGCTCACCGGACAGCTCTGCGCGGCCCTGGCCCGGCGCGGTCCCCACCCAGCCGAGCACGGCTGCTCCGAGCGCGCACGCGCTCGAGGTCGAGCGCCGCAGACCGGCCTTCGTCACGTGGCACTCGGCGGTGCGTAGAAGTCGACGATGCGAATCGGTTGAGGCGAGAGCAGCGCGTGCACGCGCGAGCGCTCGCCGCGAGGATCGCCACCGATTTGAAATGCAGTCGGAGGGTCCATCTCGATGCGGATCGAATCCACGAGATAGTCGAACACCATGTCCGGGTCCGCATACTCGCCGCGCCAGATCGCCGGGAAGTTACGCACGAACGGGATCGGCGTGATGGTCGAGACGCGCAGGTGCATGCGATCGGCGCGTTCTTCCGCGTAAGGGAACATGCGAAAGCCGAAACCGTAATAGGGAATGGTCGACAAGGCCGCGAGCCGAATGGGCCCTTCGTAAATGATTTCACCGTTTGCGATCGGCATGCCCATCTTTCGCCCTTTACCGCCGATGCGATACGCCTCACCGCCCTCGTTCGTGATCCGACAATGCGGCATGCGGCGAAAGAAGTAGCTGGGCAGCGAACGCGTGGTGGCGGCAATGGCGTAGCTGACGAGCCCGGGAGCCACGCGCTTCAGCACCGTCTTGGACAACTTGGCTTTGACGTCCGTGTAGTCCTGAAGCACCACCGCGTCGGCGCCAAAGCCGCAAAATGGCGCGATGTAATCCTCCACCTCGATCAGCCGCACCAGCCGGCTGCCCGCGTCCTCGCTGAGACGCTGGATGTCTGCAGCGAGGCCGCGCTCCTTCGCTCGGCCCGCACCGACCACCCAGGCGAGCGCATTGCCGGTTCCCAGCTTGAGCAGCCCGAAGCGCGGCAGTGGCTTGTTCTGGCGCCTGGCTTCTCGCACCATTTCCGTCACCATCACGGTAAAGGTGCCGTCGCCCCCGCCGGTCAGCACGGTGCCGTAGCCCCGGCTCAGCAGAGTCCGAGCTATCTCCCGTGCGTCTTCCAAGCGCCGGGATACGAATAGGTCGCCGCCGAGCAGAATCTGATCCAGAGTGGAGATGACCTCACCGGTGACGTTCTTCGCATTCCCGTTCACCACCACCGCAATGCGCTGGCTCGGCGGCGGCAAACTGGATACGCGCTGCGCTTTTTTGTCGGTCTGACTGGGCGCCATCGGCCTCGGGGTGTATCACGCGAGGGCGGCAATTTGGACGCTGCAACCGAATACTATAGGCTCACCACGTCTTCGCGAGTCAGCCGACTCGGCTCGGTGATGTGGGCCATCGAGAGGAGGGCCGCTTGAAACCAGGGCCCAGCATGGGGAAACACGAAACCAAGGCAAAGGGGAAATCGCGGCGCGGTAGCCAGCCGCCGTCATCTGCGCCACCACCGGCGAAGAAGGGCAAGGCGGCCGATTCCGGTAAAAGGCCGAGCGCGCGCGGAGCTGCGCCCTGGGCAGCGCGCCACGCGGCCAAACACGCCGCCGAGGCACGGGCTCGCAACGCGGAGCCGCCGCGTCCCGGCAGTGCCCGCGCCACCCTGCGCACGCCCGACGAAGCCGAGCGCATCAAGGCGCGTATCGGCGAGCTTCACACCGCTTTGGGCAAAATTCGCGCGCTACGCAAGAACTTGGCGGCCAATTTCTACCCAATCGGCCA
>DATHEN010000240.1:0-2549 GCA_035318565.1 Polyangiaceae bacterium | reverse complement strand
GAGATCCCGACGGGCACGTACGAGCTGACGGCGTGCGGCGCGGACGACCGCAATGCAGCGGGCGATCTCGACCTGCGCGTCAATCGTCCGGTCGAGCTCGTTGCAACGGGGCCGGACGTCGTGATCCGCCAGACCTGTGCGGGGGAGCGCGTGCTGGAGCAGCATGGACGCGGGCTGCTGACGTTGACAGGCGTCACCATCACGGGCGGCTCCGTCACGAGCGCCGATCCCGCGGAGCCCGCTCTGGGCGGCGGCGTGCGCGCGCAAAGCGATGTTGTCCTGACGGAGGCCACGATCCGGGAGAACTCCGCGACCGCCGCTGCTGGCAGCGGTGAAGCTTCGGGCGGCGCGGCATACGGTGGCGGTCTGTATGTGCGCGGCTCACTGACGGCGAAGAACGCTCGCGTACTCGCCAACACGGTCACGGGTGGCGCAGCTGTTGCTGCTGCGAGCCCTGAGGGCATCGGGATCGGCGGTGGTGCTGCGGAGGGGGGTGGAGTGTACGTGCTCGGCGCCATGAGCTTCAGCGGTGGCGCCGTCACGCAGAATCGCGCCCTGGGCGGCAAGGGCGGAGACGGCACGACGCCGGGCGACGGTGGCAGCGCGCGCGGCGCGGGGCTGGCGCAGGCGTCCACGAGCACGGCCGCCGTCCAGATCGAGCGCGCCAGTCTGACGAGTAACCACGTCGAGGGCGGTGCTGCGGGCTATACACCGATGGAGTCCCCGAGCGACTTCGCGGGCAAAGGCGTGGGTGGCGCTGCGCTGGGCGGAGCGCTGGCGGCGTCCGGCGCGCTTCACGCGATCGAGATCACCGCGAGCCAGAACACGGCACGAGGCGGCGCTTCCGGCGCGGGTCCTGAGCGGCTTTCGGCGTTTCCCTCCGGCCTGGCGCGGGGCGGTGCCCTGCACGGCACGCTCACGGTCACGCTGGACGGCGGAGAGGTGAGCGACAACCGCGCCGAGAGCGGCGACACAATCTTCACGTGTTACTATTACTTCGGCTGCGGTGGTGGCTCCGCCGGGGCGGCTGCGGGCGGCGGGGTCTGGGGTGGCGGGAACATCCAGGTCAGCGCGGGTCGCTACTCGGGCAACAGCGCGGCGACCGGCGACGGGCTCGACAGCGAGAGCACGGCCGCGCGCGGCGGCGCAATCGCGAGCAGCGCCAGCTTGACCGTCACCGGGGGCGAGTACACGGGCAATCGCACCGACCAGTCCTACGGTGGCAGCGCTGCAGGTGGCGCACTCAGCGCGCTCACGCTGAGCGCGTCCGGAGCGCGCTTCACGAGCAACGAATCCGGCAGCCAGGGCGGCGCCATCGCCGCCAGCAGCGCGCAGCTGAGCGACATCATCGCCACGCAGAACAAGGCGTACGGTGTCGGCGGCGGCGCCGTTGCGGTTTCCGGTGATGCGACCGTGACCCGCTCCAAGTTCACGGAAAACGTCGTGCCCGTGACGGATCCGCGCGCCACGGTCAGCGGCGGTGGAGCGCTTTCGGTGCTGGGGCAGCTCACGATCTCGGACTCGGAAGTGACGGACAATCACGGCTCCGTTGGGGTGCAGTACGTGGCGGGCACGAACTTCATCGTCACCGTTCCCGGCCCCTTCCAGGGCGGCGGCATCCGCGCCGGCACGCTGCAAGCCACCAACGTCACCCTGGCGAACAACAGCGCTAGCGGCCTCACGACGACGTCTCCCTCCGCGGTTCGCCGCCGTCATGCGATCCCCGCGGGCACGAGCGGCGGAGGTGGCATCGCCGGCACGGCAGTTTCTCTGACGAACACCACCGTGACCGGCAATCGCGCAAGCATGCCCACGCCCTTTGGCTTTGACCCGACGCGTGGTTCGGCTGTGCTGGCCACCAGCCTCGAGCTCGATCACGCGACGATCGCGGACAATCTGACGTCCGCGAGTCTGGACGTCTCGGCGCTGCTCAGCCGGCGATCGACGGTGATCGCGCCGACTGGAACGCAGGCATGTGGCGGCACCGCCACGACGACCGGCTCGCAGTACAACTGGTTCTCGGACGCGAGCTGCGCGCTTCCTGCGGAGACGAACCAGCAGCGCGCGGACGACTTCTTCCTCGGCCCGCTCGCGGACAACGGCGGACCCATACGAACGCGCGCGCCCGGTGCCATGAGCGTGCTCGTGGAGAGCATCCCCGCATCCGCCTGTACGCTCGGCACGGACGCACGCGGCGTCACTCGCCCGCAGGGGAGCACCTGCGACATCGGCGCGGTGGAAGTCGCGATCGCGCCCGGCACGGGCCGCGCCGATCTCGCGCTTTCGTTCTCGAAGGAACCGGAAACCGTGGGACCGGGCAGCGACGGCACCTGGGAGCTCACGCTGCACAACCGCGGCCCCAACGCGAGCACGCCGGCCGTGCGCGTCGACGTGCCGGCAGGCGTGCTCGCGACCTCGTTCACTGCCACGGGCGCCAGCTGCACGACCAGCGACGGAAGCGCCGTGTGCGTGTGGAACAGCGCGCTGCCCTCAGGTACGAGCGCAACGCTGACGTTCGTGGGCCGAGTCGAAGCGGCGCTCGGCGAAAC
>DATHEN010000239.1:0-2257 GCA_035318565.1 Polyangiaceae bacterium | reverse complement strand
CGGCGAGAAGATCGCAGCGCTGGCCATCACCGAGGCCGTTGCCGGCAGCGACGTGGCCGGCATCGGCACACGTGCAGAACGCGACGGCGACAGTTACCGCCTGTCCGGATCGAAGCTCTACATCACCAGCGGCACGCGCGCCGATTTCGTGACCGTGCTGGCGCGCACCGGTCCCGAGCGGCACACGGGCTTGACCTTCTTCGTGGTCGAGCGCGGCATGCCGGGCTTCAGCGTTTCGCGCGCGCTCAAGAAGACCGGCTGGTGGGCGAGCGACACGGCCGAGCTCGCGTTCGACGACGTACGCGTCCCGGTCGAAAATCGACTCGGCGAGGAGGGCTCGGCGTTCGTCGCGCTGATGCAGAATTTCCAGAGTGAACGACTGGCGCTCGCCTTTTACGGACACGCCACCGCCGAAATCGTGCTCGCCGACGCCCTGGCGTACGCACAGGAGCGCCGCGCCTTCGGACGCACCCTGAGCGGTTTTCAGGTCACTCGACACAAGCTCGCGCAAATGGCCACCTTGGTCGCGGCCGCCAAATCGTTCAACTACTCCATCGCCCAGCGCGTGCTCGCGGGCGAATACCTGGTCACCGAGGTGAGTATGGCGAAAAACTTCGCGAGCGACGTGGCACAACGTGTCTGTTACGACGCCGTGCAGCTCCTGGGTGGCATGGGCTACATGCGAGAGAGCCGAGTAGAACGCCTCAGCCGCGACGCGCGGCTCCTGCCGATCGGGGGCGGAACCACGGAGATCATGAACGAGATCATCGCCAAAGGTCTGGGCTTGTGAGAGCACCACGCGTGAAACACGCGGCCGTACGGTTTGCCGCGGCACGAACCTCGCATTAGCTTAGCGCCGCATGATCGGCGTAGATTTCGGCGGCACCCAGATCAAGGCCGGCATCGTAGAGGGCGGCGAGATTCTTCGGAGCCACTCCGTGCCGACTGGAGCGGGGCTCGCCCCGAGCGCGGTGCTCGATCGCATCGCACTGGCGGTCCACGCTCTGGATGAGCAACCCAGCGCCGTGGGTCTGGTGATTCCCGGTGAAGTGGACGCGACGGGTCGCTGCTGGCGGCTGCCGAACGTACCCGGCTTCGAAGGCGTGCCGATCGCGAGCGAGCTGTCGGCGCGCGTGCGCTGTCCCGTGGTCGTGGAAAACGACGCTACCGCTGCAGCGCTCGGCGAGCTCCTGCACGGGCACGGCCAACGCTTTCCGAGTTTCGTGCTGTTCACGCTCGGCACCGGCGTCGGCGGCGGGGTCGTGATCGACGGCCGCGTGCGTCGCGGTCAGTACGGCTTCGCGGGAGAGCTCGGCCACATCATGCTGGATCGCTCCGCAGACGCTTGGCTGTGCAACTGCGGGCTACGCGGTTGTCTGGAAGCGTATGCAGGCACGAAAGCCCTGCTCCGGCGCTACTCCGAGCTCGGAGGCGTGGCCAGCGAAGTGCGCGACATTGCTCTGGCTGCGCGGCGCGGCGAGCGTACCGGCCTCGAACCTTTCGAAATGATGGGACGCGCCTTGGGCCAAGCCGTCGCCGGCATCCAGAATCTGCTCGATCTCGATGCCATCGTGTTCTCGGGCGGCATATCCGCTTCGTTCGATCTGATCGAGCCGAGCCTCCGGCAGGCGCTTCAGGAGCGCGCTTTTGCGCCGCCGCTGGCCACCATTCCCTTGCTGGTGAGTGAGCTCTCCGACAAGGCGGGCGTGATTGGCGCAGCGCATCTAACACGCCTGCGGCAGTCTTTGCCGGCAGCAGATCGCGAGAGCCGAAGTAGTAGCGCTTGATTTCTGCCGCGGATGCCGGCTAGCGGTATGCGCGTGAAAGCCATCATCGTCAGTGAGCCCGGAGGCCCCGAGAAGCTCGAGCTCCGCGAGGTGCCCGCTCCGAGCCTGCGCGACAACGAGATTCTGATCGACGTCAAAGCCACGGCGCTGAACCGCGCCGATTTGCTGCAGCGACGTGGAGTGTATCCGCCGCCGAAAGGTGAATCGGAGATCTTGGGGCTCGAGTGCGCCGGCGTCGTGCGAGAGCTCGGCAAGGGCGCATCGGCAGTCAAGCCGGGAGACCGCGTGATGGCGCTCTTACCCGGCGGTGGCTACGCAGAGCAGGTGGCTATTCCGGATCGCATGGCCATCCCGATTCCCGACAATCTGTCGTTCGAAGAAGCCGCCGCCATTCCCGAGGCGTTCCTCACCGCGCGCGAGGCGCTGTTCACGCTCGGTCAGCTCGAGCCTTTGGGCACTGTTCTCATCCA
>DATHEN010000238.1:0-2125 GCA_035318565.1 Polyangiaceae bacterium | reverse complement strand
GCTTCGCCATCTCCCGCTGGCTCAAGGGGGATGCTGAGCCGCGCTTGCCCGAGTTTCTGACCTTGATCGACGCCGCCTCCCTGCGTTTGCTCGACTACGTTGCAACCTTCGTCGACCCTGCGGAGCTCCCCAGCGTCGCAGCGCAGTGGAAGAGCCTCGAGTCCGCGCGCCGCGCTGCTTACGAAAAGCCGTGGTCGCACGTCGTGCTGCGCGCGCTGGAAATGAGCAGCCGGCCATCTGCGGCGCAAACGCCGGCTTGGCTTGCTCGGCGCTTCTGCCTGACGAACAGTGCGGCGCAGGAAGCCATCGAGCTGCTCGCGGCCTCCGGGCAGATCGAGCGGCGCCGTGGCAAGTGGCAGGTGCGCGACGTGCAAGCCGTCGACACGCGATCGGATCGCAAGCGATCGCAGCAGCTGCGCGCGTATTGGTTGCGTGTCGCGCACGCGCGTCTGGAAGCAGGGTTGGAAGGTGTGTACGGCTTCAACCTGATGGGCGTCGCGGAGCGGGACGTGGCGCGGCTGCGCGAGCTCCACGCCACGTACTATCGCGAAATGCAGGGGCTGGTCGCCGCGTCCGAGCCCGTGGAGCGTGTGCTGCTCTTCTGTACGCAGCTCTTGGAGCTCGACGTAAACGCGGACGCTTCGCAGGCGGCGGCGCTCTGGCCGAGCTCGGAGTGACTTGCTCGCGCTTACCCGGATGCTTTCACGAAATCGACGACCACGCGCGCGAGCTCTTCCCCCTTGTCTTCCTGTAGAAAATGGCCGCCGCCGCTGATGGTCGTGTGAGGCTGACCCCGCGTGCCCGGGATGAGCTTCTGCAAGAGCTTCTCGCCGCCGCGCGTGATCGGATCTTGGTCGCTGAACGCCGTCAAAAATGGCTTTTCCCACTTCATGAGCACGGCCCAGGCGGCGCGATTGGCCTCCGCCGCGGGGTCGTCGGGTCGAGACGGTACGAGCGAGGGAAACTGGCGGGCGCCGGCCTTGTAGCTCTCGTCCGGGAACGGGGCTTCGTAGGCGGCAACGACCTCCGCTGCGAGCTCCTCGGCGCAGCCGCGCGCGACGATGCCGCCAACGGGCAGCACGTCGACCTCTTGCGAGAAGCGCTGCCACGCGAAAAACGCTTCCGGTAGCTGCTGATCGCCGGTAGGCATGCCGCCGTTCGCGACCACTACGCGCGCGAAACGCTCGGGATGCTCTGCCACGAGCCTGAGGCCGATCAGGCTGCCCCAATCCTGGCACACCAGCGTGATCGCCTGGAGATCGAGCTGCTCCACGCAAGACCAGACCCAGGCGACGTGCACCGCGTACGTGTAGTCACTGCGCTCGCTGGGCTTGTCGGATTTTCCGAAGCCGATCAGATCCGGTGCGACGGCGCGCAGCCCTGCTTGCGCGATGAGGGGGATCATCTTGCGATACAAGTACGACCAGGACGGCTCGCCGTGCAGCAGCAACACGACGGGCGCGTCGGCGGGACCTTCGTCCACGTAGTGCATACGCAGCGAACCGCCTTCACCGTCGAGGACATTCAGGTAGTGCGCGGCGAACGGATAGCCGGGCAGATTGGCGAAGCGGTCCTCGGAGGTCCTCAGAAAGCGCATGCTCCGAAGATACCCGAACCGCACGGCGAGGGTCGCCCGCCGTGCGGCCCAGGCAGTGATCACCGGATGTAAGTCGCGAACCCGCCACCGATCGGCGCGAAGCTGACGGTCTTGCAGACACCGTGCGTGAACGCACAAATGCCGCCGCCGGTTTGACAGCTGTAGTCCCCGGCGCACGCCCACTTACAACCGTTGTTGCACACCACGCACGCTGGCGAGCCGCCTCCCGGGCAGGTGTTGTCGGCCACGCCGGTGCTGATTCGCAGCTCGTCCGAGGTCGAGCTGGTCTGCTCCGCTTCTTCTGCAGCGGGCGCATCGCCCGACTCCGCGGAGCACGCACCCGCCAGTAACGCACACAGCCACACTCCTGATACCCAACTACGCATGGTTTCCTCCTGTTTCGTTGATCGATGCGCGCACGCCGGCTCGACGCGGAGCGGACGCTCCGTGTGGACCCGTGACCGGCGCGCGAAAGCTTCAGTGCGCGAAGAACTGGTAAGCCCGGTCTTTTTCGAGCGGAAACACGAT
>DATHEN010000237.1:0-2344 GCA_035318565.1 Polyangiaceae bacterium | reverse complement strand
GGGCGATTGGCAGGGGGCTCGCGTCGGTCTGGCGCACACCCGTCTCGCTATCATCGATGCGGAGGGCGGCGCTCAGCCACTCACCACCGCGGACGGTCGCTACACGATCGCGTTCAACGGTGAGATTTACAATTACCGCGCTCTGCGCCGTGAGCTGGAGCGCGATGGGTATACATTCAAGACGGCCTCGGACACCGAGGTGATCCCGGCGTGCATCCAGCGCTTCGGCCGGGATGCCGGGCTGCGGCGTCTGCGTGGCATGTTCGCCTTTGCGCTTTGGGATTCTGTGAAGCGGACCCTGCTGCTTGCGCGGGATCGCTTCGGCATCAAGCCGCTGTACGTCGCGCGCGCCGGCTCACTTCGGCTGTTCGCGTCCGAGCCGAAGGCCGTGTTGGAATGGCCCGAGCTGTCGCGCGAAGCCGACCCAGTTGCACTGCTCGACTTCTTCACGCTCGGCGAGGCGCTCGCTCCACGGACTGCATTTCGGATGATCGAGGAGCTTCCTCCAGGAGCGTTCATCGAGCTGGTCGCGGACACAGAGCACCGCGGCGCATGGTGGCGCTGGCCGGAACGCCAAGCCATTCGGCGCTCCACTCGGCATGCATTGCGGGAGCTAGAGGACGTCCTAACGGACTCCGTGCGTGCGCACCTCGTCAGCGATGTACCGGTGGGAGCCTTTCTTTCCGGCGGTATCGACTCATCCGTCGTGGTGGCCTTGTGGCGTCGACAGTTGGGTGGTCGTCCCGCCACATTTACGGCGAGGTTCGCGGAACGCGAGTACGATGAATCGCAACACGCGCGCCGTGTGGCGGCGGTGTTCGACACCGACCATCACGAGCTTTTGATCCAATCGAGCGCGGACGCTCCCGAGCTCTTCAGCCGCATCGTGGGTCAGTACGATCAACCGTTCGGCGACTCCTCGTGCATCCCGACGTGGCTCGTCTGCCGCGAGATGGCGCGGCATGGCAAGGTCGTGCTCGCAGGTGATGGCGGCGACGAAGCATTCGGCGGATACCCCCGCTATGCTCTGGTGCGCGTGCTCGAGCAGCTCGGGCGTTCATCGCTCGCGCTGATGGCTCTGCGAGCCGGTGCGAGCGCACTGGCCCGCCCGAGCCCGGAGCGGTCGCGTCAATTGGCGAAGCTCGCCGAGTTTGCGGAATTGCCGGCGACGTCGCGAGGTGCCGCGCTTCACACGCTCAGCGACGCAGCGCGCATCGAGCAGCTGTTCGCACCGGAGTTTCACGAGTTGGCGTATCGTCATGGCCCAACGGCGCTGCGGTTAGGGCAGGGTCTGCACCTGGAGACTCGCGAAGCGACGGAGGGCTTGATGGAGCTCGAGCTCCATCGGATCCTGCCGGGCGACTTCCTGCGCAAGGTGGACGTCGCGAGCTCGGCGCACGGCTTGGAAGTGAGAACACCCTACCTCGACACCGAGGTGTTCGAATTCGCGCGCTCCCTCCGTGCGGACGATCTGGCGCGCCTGACCTCTCAGAAGCATCTGCTGCGGCAGCTGGCACGGCGCCACTTGCCACGTTCCACTGTGGAAAGAACGAAGCAAGGCTTTGCGCTCAACTTCGACACCTGGATGGGCAGCACGGGCAAGGCGTTTCTCGAAGATCTCTTGCTGTCACCGAACGCGTGGAATAGGGATTGGCTCCGCAGAACAGCTGTGCAGGGGGCAGTTCGCGACTGCTTCGATGGCCGTGACAATCGGACTGTGAGTCGTTACCAGGCGTACAACCGGGTGTTCCTGCTGGCTTCTTTCGAGCTCTGGCTCCGACGTTGGGCACCGACCCTTCCGAGTCGATCGGCAATTCCGGCAGATTTCACATGAAGATCTGTTTCGTAGCTCACCCCTCGCACGCCAACTCGCGTCGCTGGATTCGTTATTTCGCGAATGTGCTTGGGCACGAAGTTCACGTCATCGCCGCAATGCGTCATTTCGAGCCTATCGAGGGGGTCAAGATCCACGCGCTCCCGGTAGATCACGAACGCAAGTGGCAGTATTTTTTGACCATTCCGTGGGTCAGACGCACCGTTCGACGCATTGCGCCGGACGTTTTGATCGGATACAGGGTTCAAAGCAACGGATTCTTAGCGGCATGCGCGGGCTACCACCCGCTCGTGCTCGCAGCCCAGGACGAGCACATCGTGACACCCCCTGATTCGAGATTGCTGCGCGAGATCGTCAAGTTCACGTTGCGGCGCGGAGATTGGTTCAATGCTTGGGGCGACCACATGGCGGCTCGCATGGTGGAACTCGGGGCGCCCAAGGAGCGCATCGTCATCCGTTCCCGCGGCGTCGACTTGTCTGCGTTTCATCCTCCCCATCCGGAGCGCCCGA
>DATHEN010000236.1:0-2470 GCA_035318565.1 Polyangiaceae bacterium | reverse complement strand
TCTCGGCTCGATTCGGCGCTGGTCTCGAGCTCCGGCCCCCGACGGCGAATTTGCCAAGCACAGATTCCGCAGAGCAGCGCGAATACGGCGTAGCCAACTCGCCACCAGAACGCTTGCAACTTCAGCGCCAGCGCTGGCTCGACGACGAACGGATACGCGAGCAGCGCGAGCAGCGATCCCGCGTTCGAGACTGCGAACAAGCGATAGGGCGCCCTGCCTGGGAATCGCAGGCTGAACCAGCGCTGCAACAAGGGTCCCGTGCTCGACACGACGAAGTACGGCGCGCCGATGGTCGCAGCGAGCAGAGCCAGGATTTTCAGCTCGGGGCCGACGCCGCTGTCCGTTGGTTTCCAGAAAGCCGCGGGCGGAAACAACGCGGCAAGCGCCGCAAATCCCACGCACAAGAGGCCAGCGTGAACGGCAGCGGACGCTCTCGGGGTCAGGCGCGTGGAGGCGTAGTGCGCGTAGCAATAGCCGCCGAGCAGCAGCGCCTGGAAGAACAGCAGACAGGTGTTCCAGACCGCGGCGCTGCCGCCGAACCACGGCAAGATCAGCCGCCCGACGATCGGCTGGATCAAGAACAGCAGGAAGGCGCTGAGCAGAATGGTTCCGGCGTAGAGGAGCATCGCTATTCGAGCCTCATGCGCCCTTTGGACCGTGCCCGCGAGTCGACATGGAGAGTACCGTTGCTTTTTCTTTGGAAACTTTGCTTCTTCGAAGGTTCGCCAGCGCGCGCAGCGCTTGGCGCATCAGCGCGGGTTGCCGCGTGCGTGCGGGCTCGTGACGCGGCCCAGGACCCGCGCCGGATCACCGACCGAAAAGCGTGTGAAGGATTAAGAAGAATCGGACCACGTCTCCACCTATGTCCTCATGTTGTGGAGAGTGTACCTACCTGCACGTTCGGCGTGAGAGTCGCCCGACGTAGGCGCCGGTGGAACCGGCGGAGTAGGAACCGGCGGCACCGGCGGCGCAAGCTAGCACCCGAGTCCAAAGAGCCTCATGCACTCGTCGCGGGTGGCGCGGATCAACTCAGGTTCCTCCCGGGCGCCACTCGTGACCGGTGTCGAGGGTCGCAGAACTCCACTCGTGCGAGACCATCGGAACGACGACAGAGGCCTTTGACGCGTACCTCGTACGCGTGCTTCATCGAGCCACTCTGTCATCCATGCTCCTGCTCTCGAAGCGAAGTCGCGATCTGCTGGTGATTCTACTGACCTGCTTGGCGAACGACGCCAAGGCCGCCCCAGCCAGCGATCCTTCGACGTGGTTCGAGCTCAGCTGGGACGGCGGGGAAACGTGTCTTTCGCCGACCGAGCTCCAAGAATCGGTGGAGGCGCGCCTCGGACGCCGCGTTTTCTCCGGCCAGGGTGCACCCAACACTCGGATTGCGGTGAGCTTCGTCGAGCAGCCCGCTCGGACGGGATGGCAGGTCTCGGTCGCAGTAGCCGAGCCCGATGGCACGATCGGCGGCGAGCGCTTGCTGGCGACGCCCACGGTCGACTGTCACGCGCTGGATGATCCGCTGATCTTGGCGGTCGCATTGATGGTCGACTCGGAGCTGATGCGAGCGCAGGCGCGCAGAGCTCCCCAAAATCAGCGACCCGCTCCGGCCGCTCCGATTCACCGAGACGTCGGCCGCCCGCAAGCTCCAGTCGAGACTGCGCCCCGTTTCACGGCTTGGCGGCGCCAAAAGCTGAAATGGAACGGCGCTGTTCAGCTTGGACCCGCCATCGGCCTGGGATTGCTACCGAACGTTGCCTGGGGAGGTCGCGTGACGGGCAGCGTCAGCGTCGGCAATCTGCTGCCGCTTCGCGTACGAGCCGAACTATTCGAGCCGCAGCGCGTGGACCTTGCGCCAGCGGGGCATGTCGAATTTTGCAGGTTTACCCTGGGCGCCGGGCTGTGTCCCACGCACCGAATGCGGAGCTACGAGCTCGCTGCGTGCGCGGGCCTCAGCGCGTCCGTCTTGCGCGCCAGCAGCACCGGCCTCGTGGTATCGCGGCAGTTCAGTCGAACGACGCCCGTCGTGGACGCATCGCTCGGGGCGAACTGGTTCTTCGCTCGCCGCTGGTCGCTCGGGGCCGAATCGGGTATCGGGCTGCCGCTGCAGAGGCCCGTCTACCTGTACGAGCGCGCGGGCCTCGCCGACCAAACCGTCTTTCGCATGTCGCCCGTCACTTTCACTGCCAGCGTAACCATCGGAGCCACATTTCGGTGACGGGCGTGCCGCTCAACTCCGCGGAATCAGCGACTGACGACAGCCTTCAGACGCCCCGCCCGCACTCCGATCAGAAAATTCCCGGATCGCCTCCATATCAAGACGCAGCACGCAGCGCAGGTGCTGCCGAGATGGTTGCAACGGATTCCGGCGAAACTCCGGCACGCTCATTCTCCGAAATTTTCCAGGCGGAAGTGCGCTTTCTTTGGCGCGCTCTGCGCAGCCTCGGCATCCCGGAGGCGGATACTGATG
>DATHEN010000235.1:0-5823 GCA_035318565.1 Polyangiaceae bacterium | reverse complement strand
CTCTGGTGGCCTGCCGTTTGAACATCGCCAACGCCGAGCTGGCACCGAGCAGCGCCAGTTACCTGGCGGATGCAGTGCGCTGTGCGCGCGACACGGGTGACAGCGCCGCCGCAGACGATCTTCTCGCGCTGGCGGAGACCAAAGTACGCCTGGACGCTGAAAAACTACTAGCCGGGCGCGCGCCGGATGCGACGGAGCTTTCGGGCGATCTGCGCATCGAAGCCTCCTGGCTAGGCGGCTCGGATCTCGACGTCGCGCTGCTCGATGCGGAAGGGCATCGCATCTCCTGGCTCGGCGCCCCGACGCGCTCCGTGATCAGCGCCCGCGACGTAGCCAGCCAAGGCCGCGAAACGCTAGCCGTGCGCGGAGCAGCCCCCGGAGAGTACGTGCTGCAAGTGGTCCGAGTAACGGGATCAGCGCCGGTAAGAGGTGAGCTCAACGTCGTAATAGCCGGCACCCGACGCACCATCCCGTTCGTCCTGGACGGACCCAGAGCAAATGTCGGTATCGCCAAAGTGAGCATGGAATCCCGCCTAGTGCCGCTCTAGCCCAAGCCCGAGCCCGACCAAGCCGCAAAGCGCCGCCCAACGCTCTTCCGCGCCGCGCCCAGCCGTGCCCAAGAAGACACGCCCCAAAACAAACCCCTAAAAGAGCCCACCAAATCCAAGCCCCACCTCAGTAGTAGAAGCCAACGGGTACACCACCGTGTTCGGCGGCAAGAGCTCGGCGCCGAGCGGCTGCAGCTTTCCGTGACGGTAGTGCAGCAAGTACGGGAGGCCATACCCCAGGGCTCCGCCCATCGCGCCACCAACCAAGATGTCCGTCATCCAGTGTCGGTCTGCAACGACGCGCAACGTACCCGTGGTGAGCGCGCTGGCTACGGCCACCCCGCATACCAGAGCATCGGCAACATTGCCGCCGTAGAGCGGGAGCGCTTGGTGGTGCGCGCACACGAGGCCGGCACCGGACATCGCCATGGAGACGTGGCCACCGACGAAACTCGCCGTGCGGCCCGTGTACCGCTCGCTGCACAGATCGTCGTAGTTCGGGTTCTTCTCGCATTCCTGCAGGGACGGGCGCGCCCTGCCGGCCGTGCGGTGCGAGAGACGGGTGAAGAAGAACGCGAGCCCTTGCACCTGCCAGTTGATGGCCGTCATTTGCAGCGCCACTTCGTAGTTGAACTTGTCGGTGACGAGCGGCACGAGCAGCGAATCGACCAGCACTGGATAGTACTGGGTGGTGTGCCACATCACGTCACTGATCTCGCGCGCCTTCTGGCGACCTTTCTGGGTCTTCGCAACCAGCAAGTCGCGCGCCGCGTCGTCGAACAGAAAGCCGTCGTCCCAGCTGCTGTCCGGAAAGTCGTCGCTCAAGCCGTATTGCAAAAACAAGGTCGAGCCGTATACGGCGACCGACGCAACCAGTTGCCACAGCCGAAACTTGGGATACGTCCAGTGCAGGCGGTGGCCGTCGTCGACCTCGAGCTCCGCTTGGGTGATCCGCACCGTCCCCGACTGAGCCCGAGCCGCCCCGGGCTGCGCCTGAGCGAAGGCGGATCCGTGGCAGGCGAATAGGCAAAGAACCCCCGCAAGCGTCGCTGAAAGCACAGGCCGGAATGCCCCACCCCGGCGGGAAATGGTCAACGGCCAAGCGTCGCTCATACTATGTTCCTTCCTGATGTGCCGGCGCGCCCGCGATCCAGGTCACAGTCTCCCTGCTGCTGCACGAGAGCCATGAACGTGACACTGGGTTTGGCGGTCATCGCCGGGGCGCTGATGCTGGCTCTGGTGCTGGAAACTCTGGCTCATCGCCGTAATTTGCGGCAGTTGCGCATCCGCGTGCACGTCAACGGCACGCGCGGCAAATCCAGCGTAACGCGCTTGATAGCCGCGGGGCTGCGTGAACACGGCCTGATAACTTGCGCCAAAACCACGGGCACATTGCCGCGCATGATACTCCCGGACGCGCGCGAGCTGCCGATATTCCGCGTGGCTGCGCCCAATATCATCGAGCAACGGCGGATCGTGGCGGCCGCGGCGGCGCAGCGCGCCGAAGCGCTGGTCATCGAATGCATGGCTCTCCAGCCTGCGCTGCAGGCGCTCTGCGAGCTCAAGTTGATCCGAGCCACCCATGGCGTCATCACCAACGCCCGCCCCGACCACCTGGACGTCATGGGGCCGACCGAACAGCACGTGGCAGAGGCGCTCGCTGGTACGGTGCCGGTCGCGGGACACGTGTATACCGCGGAGCAACAGCACCTCGGCATTCTCCGGCAAGCGGCGGTGGACCGCAACAGCACGCTGATTGCGATTGGACCCGAGGCGATTGCCAGCGTGTCGCCGGAAGAGCTGGCGCGCTTTTCATACACCGAGCACGCAGACAACGTGGCCCTGGCTCTGCGAGTTTGCATGGACCTCGGTGTACGTCGCGACGTCGCGCTGCGCGGCATGTGGAACTGTGCTCCCGATCCCGGCGCCCTGACGACTTACCACGTGGATTTCTTTGGCAGAAGGCTGGTGTTCATGAATGCATTTGCCGCCAATGACCCGGTGTCTACGGAGCAGCTCTGGAAGCTGGCCGTGACGGCCAACCCGCAGGCAGAGACTCGCATAGCCGTCTTCAATTGCCGGTCCGATCGTCCCGAGCGATCCGTTTCCCTCGGAGCGGCCTTCGCGCGCTGGGCCGCGGCGGACTACGTGGTGCTGATGGGTTCCGGAACGCACACGTTTGCGCGCGCCGCCAATCGGTCGGGCGTCGATTTTTCCAGGTTCGTGTTCGTGGAAGGTCTGCCGGTCGCCGAAATTTTCGAGCGTATTTTGAGCCTGATACAAAAGGAGGCGATGATCGTCGGGATGGGAAACATCGGTGGAGACGGCCTGCCGCTCGTGCGCTACTTCGCGAATCGCGCCAGCCTGACGACGACACACTGATGAACGAGCTCCTGCCGCTTTCCATCGGCATCGGCCTGGCGGTCAATTTGCTGCTGGTCGAGCTGTTCGGCCTGGCCGCGGCCGGTTTGATCATACCCGGCTACATCGCGCTCGAGCTCACCCGGCCTTTGAGCGTCGCGCTCACACTGGGCGGCGGCCTTTGCACGTACCTGATCGTGCAAACGCTGTCTTCGTTCACGATCGTCTATGGCCGCCGCCGAACCGTGGCGATGATCTTGGTCGGGTATCTGGTCGGCATGTTCTTGCGCTGGGCCGTGGCCGGCCTCGAAGAACCGCCCAACGTGGAGCACGCCGTCATCGGTTACATCATACCCGGTCTCATCGCGATCGGCTTCGACCGCCAAGGTCTGCTGCAGGCAACGGCCGCTTTGCTGACTTCTTCCTGCATCGTGCGGTTGATTCTGGTGCTGGTGGCGGGAGCGGAGCTCGGCCCGTGAAGCGCGTGTACTGGCAAGCCACGAGCATGTCCCGCTCGGCGTCGCTTTCGGTCGCGCTGGTGGCGCTCGCGGGGATGATCTTGGTGGAGGCGTTCCCGGTTCAGCAAAAGCAGCCATGGTACCCCGAAAAGATCGCCGCCGCGCGCCGCGCGCGCGAGGCCTTCGCCCTGCTGAAGAGCGAGCGAATACGGCGCGGCATTCCCATCGACCCAGTCACGGATCCGGCGGGTTCGGGTTTGATCGGGCACCCGCTCACCGTGGTCACGTCCAACACGGGTTATCTCGACGCCAAGCAAATCACCGTCAATCCGAATTTCGCTGCCATCATCGTGCAGCTGCTCAAACGCACACACCTCGGCAAGGGCGATCTGGTGGCGGTGGGCGTCTCGGGCTCCTTTCCGGCGCTGAACGTGGCCACGTACGCTGCGCTGCAGGTGCTCGAGCTCCGGCCCATCATCATCACCAGCACCGCCGCGTCGGAATGGGGCGCCAACGAGCCGAGCTTCATGTGGCCCGACATGGAGCGCGTGCTCTGGGACCGACACGTGTTCGCATTTCGTTCTGTCGCCGCGTCACTCGGCGGCATCGATGACCGCGGCTTCGGCATGACTCGAGAGGGCCGCGAGGCCTTGATCCACGGTATCGAGCGCAATGATCTAGCGCGCATCGATTCGAAGTCGGTCGCCGACGCGATCGAACAGCGCATGTCGATCTACGAGCGCGAAGCGGGTGACCGGACGATCAAGGCCTACGTGAACGTGGGCGGGGGTACGGCTTCCGTCGGCACGCACATCGGGAAGAAACAGCTTCAACCCGGCATCAACCTCGAGCCACCCCACGCGGAAGCGCTCATGGACTCGGTCATGCTGCGATTTCTGGCGCGCGATGTGCCGGTGATCCACGTCACGCAGATAAAAAAGCTCGCTCTGGCCCACGGCCTCCCGGTCAAACCGAGCGGGGTGCCGCGCGTGGGGGAAGGCAGTGTCTACGTCAAACCGGAGTACAATCGCTGGTTGGCCGCTCTCGCTCTGGCGGCCATCGCCGTGGCGCTGGTCACCTTTGCGCGAGCCGGCGCCGCGCGCCTGCTGGCGTTGTCCGCAGGCATAACCGGAGTGCTTCGCTCCCGCGGCGAACGGGCATGACGAGACGGCGCGCTGCGACCCGAGGCCGTCAGGAAGAAACTTGCACGCCGTCCAAGAAACTGAAAAATTGCTCGCGTGCTGCCGCCACCGTTCGCTTCGGCCCCGTCAGCTTGAAGAAGTAGTTCCCCTCCGGGGTTTCGACGATGGCGCCGATCAACGCGAAGTCTGCTTTGGGGGTAGCGGGCGCGCCGGGCATGCCGGAAGCGAAGGTGCCCCGCGGAATCTCGATGGTGTGCTGCAGGAGCCCATTTTTGCTGCGCTGGTCGCGGCGGACGTCTTTCTTCTCCACGCCGCTGAATTGCTGAATCCAGCGGTCCATGTTGGCGTCGACGCCACCGCCCGAAGATTGCCCGAAGTAAAAAACGGCCAGCTCTGCGTCCTCGCCGTCCCCCTCGGCGCGCGGAACGACGTACGTCGCTTTGCGCATCGCGCTCTGTTTCGGCGCCAGCGACCACCCTTTCGGTTCGGACCAGGTCACCTTCTTAGCGGCGGCTGCCTGAGCGCTGCTCGGCTGAGGCACCGGCGCGGCGCTCGGACCGGGCGCGACCGCTTGGACGGGCGACGGCTCGGCGCGTTTTTCGCAACCTGCGGCGGCTCCGCAAATCAGGGTGAGACACAACGCGCGGGCGCGTCGAGCTCGGATCGAAGATTCGGAAGTTGAAATGGTTGACATATCGTTGGCAGGAGCCTGCTAGCGCCGGCTCGGGTGGCATGATACCAGACGCGCCCATGCTGAGTAGTGGCAGCGCTGCGGATTGGGCGGTTTTTGCGGCCACTGCCGTGGGCACCCTACTGCTGGACCGCCTGATATTCGGTCGTAGCGCTCACCGTGTATCTTTCCGCGAGGCTTGCCTGCGCAGCCTTCTGTTCGTGACCGTGGGGGTCTCGTTCACGTTGTACGTGTACAAGAGCCTCGGGCCAGAGCGCGCCGTAGCGTACATCACCGCGTATCTCATCGAGGAGTCGCTCTCCGTCGATAACCTGTTCGTGTTCCTGGTGATCTTCAGCTACTTCAGGGTTCCCGAACGCTACCAGCCGCGAATTCTGACGTGGGGCATCGCCGGGGCCGTCGTGATGCGCGCCGTGTTCATCGCTGCCGGCACGGCGCTCCTGAACCGCTTCCATTTCATGATGTACGTGTTCGGGGCGTTCTTGATCTACACGGGCGCAAAACTCGCCTTTTCGAACAAAGAGGAAGTCAGTCCGGAAGACAACATCGCGGTCAAGCTCGCCCGCAAGTTCCTGCGCACCACGTCCGAGTATCACGAGCAGAAGTTCTTCATAAAAAAGGCG
>DATHEN010000234.1:0-5231 GCA_035318565.1 Polyangiaceae bacterium | reverse complement strand
GTGCGCCGACACCGTCCCGAATGTCGCCTGCTGTTCGCTCGACAGCGACGCCGCACCCTCGAGCCCCGCGGACCATCCTCGCCCAGCCAGCCGCGCGCCGAGACGGAATAACGGCGCCGCTCCCGGTTGCATCCCGACGCTAGCGCCGCCGCCTGCCTCGATCGTGACGCCCAGCGCCGTACCGGTGTCTCCAGGAGGCGGCGCACTCGGCGGCACGGCAGCGGGTGTTCTATCGAGCGCTGGCGCTGGCGTCACAGGTGGCGTCACCGGCGGCGGTGCTTCCGTGCCGCTCTGTCGCGCGAGCGCGCCTTCGGGATCCACGGCAACCGCCGAGGCCAGGGCCAAGCTTGCCGCCAGCTCGTAGCAATCGTCGCCGCCGGACCGCAGCGTGCGCGTGCCCTTGAGCTGCCCCTCGGAAGTCAGGGCCAGCCTGCCGTCGAGTCCGCCTGCGCGCGGCACGAGCAAGACCCGCAGCGTCAGCGAGCTCTCCGAGACGAACGGGTCATATCCCAGGCGCGCGCCCACCAGCGCCCGGAATGTCCCCTCGTCTGGACACACCTGCGCCGCCGCTCCCTGGCGCGCGAATTCCAGCACCACACGCGCCCGCTCGGCTGCCCGCGCTCGGGCACAGACGCCCACGATCAGCAGCACGAATGCAGCATGAACGACGCGAAACTCGAGCACCGGACCGAACATAGCCGCGCGGTCGTTCAGGCAACAGCTTGACGTCCGGAGACTTACGAGTGTTTCGAGCCTTGCGAAACACCGAGCAGGAAGCTCGAGAAGACTTGCTGAGGGAGCTCAGCGCGGCGCGGGCATGAATTTACCTCGACCGGTGGCCCGAACCCGCGCAACCTGGAACGGGTTAAGCCCGAGCCCAGTTGGCCGTCCATGGTTTCGGACTCCTAACGAACGCACCCATGCCCCCCGGCGACTACACCCCGATCGATACGCTGATTACCGATTATTGCGACCACGACTCCAACTGGGGACCGTTGCTATTTTTGCGGCCGGCGCGGAGCGAACACCTGGGAGTGGCGCGCTGCGTCGTGATAGCGCTCCTGCCCGGAATCTTTTTCGGTCTTCTCTGCAGCATCGTGTACGCGCTGATCGCACGCCCGTTCGCTCACCCTCCTTTGCCGATCCACGTTTTGCCGATCCTGTTTTCGGCAGCCATTTTTGCTGGGTGGCGGCTCGTCCTGGCTCCGTCGTGGAATCGCCGGGCAATGCTGCTGATGGGCCGACGCGGTCGCTGAGCCGTTCGCGAAGTCGTCATCACGGTTGCGAAAACCGTGTGCCGCGACGCTCCGTGCAGCCCGCCGATCACCGCCGCACACTGTCCGCCGAAGCCGCTGCCGATGTTCAGGATCCCGCGCGCCGGTGGGCGGTCAGCGCACTTCGATGCTTCTCAGCCTCATGATCAGGCGCACGGCGTGGACGTAGTGCGCGGGCGCCAAGCGAGCCAAGAGGTCCTGCGCCCAGCCGTCGCTGATCAGGATGCGAGCTTTGTTGGTTCGAACGCCGTCGAGGATGATCCGCGCTGCGTCACGCGGCTTCACGCCCTTTTGAAGGTCTTCGTGAAAACGACGCGTGCTGCTGTTGTGGTAGTCGGCGTTCAGTGTGATGTCCGTCGCCACAGCGCCCGGATGCACCGTGTGGATGCTCACGTTCTCGATGCCGCGAATGCGATGCTCGGCGCGCAGACTATCCGTAAAGCCGCGCACGGCGAATTTGGTCGTGCAATAGGGCACGAGGTACGGCAGCGCCAGGATGCCCTGGGAGCTCGAAATATTGACGATCGCCGCGTCCGGGCGCTTCAGCAAGTGCGGGTAGCAGCGCTGGGTGGTGTGGATCACGCCCCAGTAGTTGATATTCGTGATGCGCTCGAAGTCCGCTTCGCTCGTCTCAGCGAAGGTGAGGTCGCCGAGCGCAATACCGGCGTTGTTGATGAGTAGATCGATGTGGCCGAAGCGCGCGAGCACGTGCTCGATGAACGCGTCGATGGCGCGCTTGTCCGCCATGTCCACGTTCTCGGAGAAGCTTTCCACGCCGTAGCTCGAAAGCTCGCTGCACGTCTTCTCCAGCTTGGCGATGTCACAGAAGGCGACCTTGGAGCCCCGGCGGGCCAGCTCGTTAACGAGCGCGTTCCCGATGCCGCTGCCGCCGCCGCCCGTAACGATGGCGACCTTGTCTTGAAAGCTCTTCACGGTCGGTACCTCGATGCGTAGAGACCCGGCGCGCTGTATCCGGGCGTGCCCGATGTGATGACGGACGACCTCACTTTACTTCTGATGACGAACGTCGTCAAATGCGAACATGGCACGCGGCAGACCTTCCGCTGAATCCGGGCGGGTTTATGCCGGCGAGAGCGCCGTCGATCGCATCGCGAGACAACGCCAGCAGTTCATGGCGGCCGGCCTCGAGCTGTTCGGGACGCTCGGCTACCGCGCGACCACCGTGCGCATGCTGTGCAAGCAGGCCGGCCTCATCGACCGTTACTTTTACAAGAACTTCAAGGACACCGAGGACCTGCTCGCGGCCGTGTACAGCGAAGCCACCGCGCAGATCGAGGCGGAGGTGATGAAAGGAGTCGCGCCGGCGCTGGCGTCCCGCGATCCGGAACGCGCGATCGAGGCGGGCCTGGACGCTTTCTTCAAGGTGTTCGAGAATTCGCGGGTCGCGCGTGTGTGCTGGCTGGAGGTGGGGGGAGTGAGCCCGCGGATCGAAGCGCTCCACACGCGCAGGATCGAACAGTTCGGTGACCTCTTGCTATCCATGACCGAGACGATGCTGCCCGTGCGGCTGACGTACGAAGAGGCGCGCATCGGCGCGATCGCCGTGGTCGGAGCCGTCAGCCAGTCGGCGCTGTTTTGGTTTCTGAGCCACTACAAGGCAAACCGAAAAGTGCTGGTGTCGGCCACCGCGCGCGTCCTGCGCGGCACGTTGAGCGCCTTGCGCTCCGAAAAGAACGGCAAACGGATCCGGCGTGCAGCGCCTGCGAAAAGCCGCCGCTCCTGAGCGAAGCAGCAAAGCAGGTACGCCGGGCGTGTCGTTCGCGCGCTACGACGCTGCCACCAACGGCATGCTCGAGGTGACGAGCGCGCAGGAGACCAAGTGGGGCTGGGCGACTCCCGACGCGAGCGAAGTGCCGGTGCGACTGTTCTACGGCGCGGCTCTCCTCGACGTCTCGGGCCAGGCGTCGTTCTTCAACGCTCCCATCGACTACTACGGAAATACCGTCGTCGCCCTCGATATGTCGACCTCTGCCGGGTTCGCGCAAGTCAAGGCACGCCAATCGAGCTGGTTCTATTGGGCGCAGGACGTGCACCTCCGCTTCACGACGGAAGACGGTACGGTGTTTTATCGAGTCGCACCGACGGGCGGCAAGTTGCGCGATGCTGGAGATGCGCTGTGGTTCGCAATCAACCTGCCGCTTGCCCTCGGTCGCACCGTGGTCAAGGCCGAGGTGCTCAGCCGCCCACTCGGCCACTACACGGCAAGCTCGAGTCTCACGAACAGCGCCAACTCCGGGCTGTCCCACCAGAACTACTATGCGTCTGCGCGAGTACTGGCAGAGTGGCGCAGGCCGTGATTTTCAGTGCGCTCGTGTTGCGCATTAGCGTTCGTAAATGAACGCTGGCCGATGTAGCTGCACCTTGCGGATGCCCATTGATTCGACGATTTCAACATACCAGTACCAAGGGAACGTAGGTTCCGCATCGCATCGTAAAGTGAGCGTCCCGCCCGAACTCAACGCGTAGGTTGAAACGCCCGCGCACAAGCTATTGTGGACTAAAGTTCCACTCACGGAGGCATAACCCACGTCCTCAGCCGACCAACTCCCATCTGCAGCGAAGGTAAGTTGAGTGCTCTCAGTCCACACTGTGCAGTCCGATACCTGCGGGGTGCCAATCGGTTGGCAGTTTCCAAACATACCAATAGTGTTCGGCACCGGACCCTGGTCAGTGGCGACCAAGTGCCAAGTACCCGTGACGTCAAAGTTGCATTGTCCGCGAAAACAGCTCTGACCCAGCAAACAAGCGACTTCGGCGCATGGGTCCGACGCGTCGGCGCTCGCGTCGGCGTCGCCCCCTTGCGCGCCGCCGTCACTCGAATGATGCGGAGCATCGGCGCTGCTGTCCGCACTCGAATCGCCAGCATCTGCTCGCCCGGAGTCGCTCGACTCCCCAGCATCTGCGCTTGCGTCGCTCACCGCTGCGTCGCTCATGGCGTCATTCTGCGCGCCAGCGTCACTTTCTCGAGGCATGCATCTCAGCGGGTCCACCTTCGACCAGAGAGAATGCTGCTTTCTAAGATTGTTGTCCCAGGCGTATTCGACATGCAAATGGGGCCCGGTCAGTTTTCCTCCGCCGGTGGCACCGCTGTAGCCGACCACGTCACCTCGACGGACGGGAGTACCGGGAGGAACCACCGCGTTGTTTTTTAGGTGTGCGTACACTGTCGTGCCGTTCGCGCCGTGCTTGACGGTCACGAACTTTCCCCAGCCAACCTTCTGCTCCCCGGCAAACGAAAGGACACCATCGGCCATCGCGCGCACAGGTGTGTTCGCTACTGCCGAGTAGTCCACGCCGTAGTGATTGTCGGAAGGTGCTCCCGTCTTTGGGTTGGGTCGGGGGCCGAAGCCGGAGTTGATGCGAGCACCTGCGATCGGAGGCGAAAAACCACCAGGCGGGCACGGATCGCCTTGAAGCGGAGGAGTGTGGTTTGCAGTCCTGAGTCCTTGTGACTGAGCGCTGGTCGTCGATGGAACGACGAGCGCAACGACGGCGACGGCGACGCCGTCCAGCGAACGAAAGTGAACTGGTTCGAGTTCCATGACAAGTTGGCGATCTTGAACGGCGGAGACCTCGGACTCGAAAGAAGGCAATTCTTCGACGTCGGATGAATAGAGATGTCGCACGGCGACGTAAGTCTCTTCTGGCCCGGTCTCGCCTGGAACCTCGAGCAATAGCTGCATCGGCCCAATTGGTGGAGCAGATGTCTTCACGAACACGAATCTCGGAAAGGTTGCGCGTGCGCCAAGCGGAGTCACTGTATCTGAAAGTACAGCCGACTCTTCTGGGCTTTGAGCTGCCGTCAGCTCAACACTCGAACCGCGCGCCAGCGAGCCTTCCGGGATGACAAGGCCGGCGACACCGGGGATCCGATGGGTCCGAGGATCCACGCCCTTCCGGGTCTCCGAACAAGCCAACACCGCTGATCCCCCGAGA
>DATHEN010000233.1:0-3291 GCA_035318565.1 Polyangiaceae bacterium | reverse complement strand
GATCTTCGTGAGGTTTGCGCGCGCGGTGGCGTTGGTGTCGCCCTCGTGGCTCAGCAGATGGTGCTCTTGCGCGCTGATGCCGAGCCAATCGTAGAGGTAGCCGCCGTCATTTTCGCCGACGCGGTACTGCATGCTGGCGACACGAGTCAAATCGCAGGCCAGGGTGGCGGCCATCAGCTCCATCATTCGATCGAATACCTGGGGCGTGTTGGAGGATGTGCCGGAATTGACGGCGGTGCCGAGATCGGGCCCGACGCACGCGACGCGCGCGTTCTGGAGGCGGGTCTCGATGTCGCGGACGATGCTCAAGTGGGCGTCGATCTTCTGTGCATCGGCGCGGCTCACGCGCTGCTGCACGTCGGCGATCTCCGAGCTCACCAGATCGAGCACGCTGCGGCGTTCGGCGCGAATGCGCTCGAGCTCTTCGTTGGTCTTGCCGATGTCGCCGATCAGCCGCTTGAACGCTTGCCAGGGGTCGGTTTCCGGCGCCAGCGGCGTCTTGGGACCCGTATAAATCATGCGGCTGCCGGGGTGACTGCCTCCCGAGCGCACGCCGAACTCGAGGGAGGGGTAGGGCCGGCTGGATCCCCTGCGGCCGAGGATGAATTGATCGACGCTGGCCGCGCTATTCCAGCCGAAGTAGCGGCCGCCCGACTCGTCTTCGCGCGTGAAGGTTTGATCTTCGAGCAGCGGCGAGGCCGTCCAGAGCAGCGGTGGGCCCTTGGTGTGCGGAGCGCCCACGCCGTCGGCTTGCACCTTGAGGCCATCCAGAATCACGAGCTTCTTGCGGTGGCGCTCGAGCTTGCCGAGGATGGGTCCGAGCACGAAGTCCGTTTCGCCGCCGGATGGCTTCCAGTTGTCGTAGATGGTTCCGTGCGGCGTGAACCACAAGATCAGTCGCACCGGCTGCTCTTCCGCGCCGCTCGCGTTCAAGAGCGGCAGGAGCGGGCCGAGCATGCCGCCCGCAGCCAAGCCGGATAGCAACGTGCGGCGGCTGAAGCGCGGGTTCTTCCGCCAAGTGGCGGGGGGCGGCTTGAAACGGCCGTTCACGGCGCAGCTCCTCGGTAGAACCGGAATGCGTCGGAGGTGACGATCGACAACAGCAGCTCCTTGACGTCGTAGCCGGACGCCGAAAAATCGTCGCGCAGGCGCTTCATGGAGCAGGCGTCTGCGCGTGTTTCGAGCCGGCCGAGCGCGAAACGAAACCACTGCCGAGTCATGCAGTCGCGCACGACTTCGCTGTGCGCGAGCTTGCGCGAGAGCTCGACGGCGCCGTTGAACGTGCCGCTCGCGTCACCCGCCTTGACGAGCTCACCGCGGGTGTCGATCGGCAAGCCATTGTCCTGACCGCGAAAGCGACCGATCGCGTCGTACTGCTCGAAGCCGAAGCCAATCGGGTCGATGAGCTCGTGACAACGGGCGCACGAGACGTCGGCGGTGTGCTCCGCGAAGCGCTCGCGCGTCGTGGCGCCGGGAGCGGGCTCGGGCGGGTTGTTGTTCACGTTCGCGGGTGGATCCGGCAAAATCGTGCACAGCAGATTCTGGCGAATCGCGAGCCCGCGCTGCACGGGTGAAGTCTGGTTTGCGTGAGCGCTGGCGGCGAGGAAGGACGCCTGCGTGAGCAAGCCCGCGCGCTGCTCCGGATTGAGAGACACGGGCTCTCCCGGCGCGGCCGCAGCCTGCGCGCCATACAAAGCGAGCAGCGGGCCATCCACGATGCTGAAGGGCGCCGTGAGCAAGGTCTCGAGCTTACCGTCTCCGCGCCGCACCACGTAGTCGGCGAAGTCGATGGTCTCCCGGAGCATCGCGCTCTTGAGCTCCGCGCTCCACTCGGGGAACAGGCTGGAGTCCTTCTGGATGTCCGCTATCGAGTCGAGCCGCAGCCACTGCAGGTGGAAGCTCGCGATGGTGTCGCGGGCGCGCGCATCCTCCAAGAGCCGTTCAGCCTGAGCCCGCAGACCCGTGGGAGTGCCGAGCTCTCCACTCTGTGCCGCTTCGAACAGCGCTCCGTCCGGCATGGTGTTCCAGAGTGCATACGAGAGCCGTGAAGCCAGCTGATAGGACGCGAGCGGCGTGACAGCGGTCTGATCGGGCGAGCCCGGCAGTTCCATGTGATAGACGAAATGCACGGACGAGAGCATGCCCGTCACGATCAGACGGATGCCATCGGCGAAGACACTGCCGTGCGCGTTGAAGAGGTTCTCGTAACGCAGCTTCTCCGCGTCCGTGAGCGGACGTCGATACGCTCGAGCTCCGAAGCGATCGATGAACGCGCTGGCGCAAGCGTGGTCCCCGAGCGCTGCGCGGTCGCAACTCACGAGCTGATCCAATTTCGATACCGCTTGCAGAGCCAGCTCCTCCGCGACGCCACCATACTGCTCGACAGCGAGCCGACTCACGGGAGCCACGGCGTTGCTGTAAAACGCCGCCACTTTCTCGTCTTGAGCGATCCTTTGCGAGGGCTGGCCCTGGATGCCGAGCAGATCGCGCACCGTGTTGTCGTATTGCTCGCGAGTCAGCCGGCGTAGCGGCGCGGCATCCACCAGCGGCTCGTCACAGCGCAGCGGTTCCTCGACCTGACCGTTACCGCCGGTACCAGCCGCGGCGGCATTGCCGTCGATCTTCGCTTCGCACGCGCTGCAGAGCACGGCGCAGACGAGTGCGCCGCCGAGCGCGCCCAAGTCTCGCATCCGGGCGCCCATGACTTGGAAAGTATAGCCGGCGATGACTCACGTGCAGGCCGCTAAACCTGCTCTTCGCTGCAGAACGGCGCGCGCGCTGTGTTCCAAGGTGGGCCTGCGGCCGCGAGCGCTCGCGTGAGAAACGATCTTTTCAATGACGTGCGACGCGCGCGCTGAGCTCGCGTGTTGCTGAGCGGCAATGGCTGGCAGCGCCCGGCGCCGGTTTCTGCGCGCTGGGCGAGCCGGGTCAACCGGGGGAGCAACCAGAAAGTGCAACCAGTCGGCATACGGTTGCGCTGGCTCGCCTGAAATCGCGGCATTTAGCCCGAGTCGGCCCGCGGTCCCGGATTTGCATTGCCCGCTCAGCGCTGCCCATGCTCGCAAGCTTTACTTTTGGAGAATTCGAGCTCGACGAGTCTGTATTCGAGCTGCGCCGGGGCGGCCGTCGCGTGCCGCTGCAACCCAAAGTTTTCAAGCTGCTCTCGTATCTGATTGCGAATCGCGAGCGGGTCGTTCCGAACGCCGAGCTCTTGCTCCGCGTGTGGCCGAACGAAACGGTGTGTACCACGTCATTGAGGCGGGCAGTCAAAGCGGCGCGCAGGGCCTTGGG
>DATHEN010000232.1:0-9907 GCA_035318565.1 Polyangiaceae bacterium | reverse complement strand
CCCCGCCCACGGCGACATCTCCAGCGCTCGCGGGCGTCTCATCGTCCCCGATGTCCCGAGTATTGCCGTACCCGAGACCGACGCTCGAATCGGCTCCGAGTTCACCGAGACGGTTACCTTCCGATGGGACGGTGCTGCCGTTCGAAAGTGTGAATGAAACAGCGTTGAGTGTGCGCAACGCCGGCGGCTACGCGGTCATGCTCGGTGACGTCAGCAGCCACCAACTCGCTGGGCCATCCGCGCGGATCGCCGTTACGAAAGCGTGCCCTTCGAAACTCAATATCGGAAGAACGCGGCCACCTGCTACGCTTCCACGCTGAGGATCACGGGCGGCCCATTCGAGATCCATCATTCCAACGGCACGCAGCCGATAGCCGTGAGCTCGTTCACCAGGTCGAACGTCAGTGTGCGCTCGACCTGGTGCGGGCCGTACACGAGCGCGTCCGGTCTGGATCCCGCGCAGAGCTACACCGAGAAGGTGGCCGCGCTCGATTGCGCAGCCTGGCAACGCCAGTACCTCGACGCCACGAACTGTCGATCCGAAGCACCGGGCTCGTGTGCAGCGTTTTGATGCGTGAACGTTTCAGGTATTGAGCTCACGGCGTGGGCTCGAAGCGCGCAATGCAGTTACTCGTTACGGCGGCAACCGGATTCTGATCGCGCTGTTTCGTTTCGAACGCCGCGGTTGTGTTTCCAAATGGCTAACGTCGAGCGCGTTCCGTGCGTTTCGCCGGTGTGATCGCGAACGTCATGTACCCGAAACCTGTTGGCAAGCTACGGAAGCCAAGCTTTAAGCTTGTCGATGAGAATGCACGCGCTAGTGCCGCCCTCCGGGACGACTCGGACCGTGCGAGAGGTGCCCGTGGCACCTGCGCCCGATCATCTGCTGGCCCTGGCGGAAGTCGGGCGCGAGCTCACGGCGGCGAGCGCCATCCGTGAAGGCATCGAGCGCGCGATGCTGGTGTTGGCGCGGCGTTTAGGCGTCGAACGCTCGGCTCTATACGTGGTCGATTCGGAACGGCGGTCGCTCGAGCTGGAGGCCTGCTCCGGACTCAGCGCGGAGCACTTTCGCCCGCGCCATGGCTCGGGCGTTGCAGGGCGCGTGTCCGAGAGCGGTCATCCCATCATCGTGCCCAACGTGCGCCACGATCCGATGGCTCTCACCGAGCTGACGGACCTTTCCGAGTGGTCCGACTCCCAGTGGAGTCTCGTGGCCGTACCGGTCTCGGTGGCGGGTCGTCGTTTCGGTGCTTTGTGCGCGTACTTCCGCACCAGCGCCAAGGAAGACTTTGGCGGCTGTCTCGGCGTGCTCGAGGTGGTGGCTTCGCTGCTCTCTCAGGCGCTGCGCACGGCGCGGCTCGAGCGCAGCGATGACCGCATGTCGGAGGACGAGGCGCAGCAGCGTTCGCAGCGGGCCGTGTTCGAGTACGCGAACATGGTCGGCTCGAGCCTGATGATGCGCCAGATCTACGAGCAGGTCGGCCAGGTCGCGCGCACCAATGCCACGGCGCTGATCCGGGGTGAGTCGGGCACGGGCAAGGAGCTGGTGGCCCACGCCATCCACGGCAACTCGCCGCGGGTTCGCGCGCCGTTCGTGAAGGTAAATTGCGCGGCGCTACCGGAAACCCTGTTCGAGTCCGAGCTGTTCGGACACGAGCGTGGGGCATTCACGGGTGCTCACGCCCGCAAGAAGGGTCGCTTCGAGCTCGCCGAAGGCGGCACCTTGTTCCTGGACGAGATTGGCGAGCTCGCTCCGACCACGCAGGCCAAGCTCTTGCGAGTGCTTCAGTCCCGCGAGTTCGAGAGGCTCGGCGGCATAGAAACGTTGCGCACGGACGTGCGGATCGTGGTGGCCACGAACAAGGACATGGAGTCCGCGGTCGCGAACGGCACCTTTCGCGAGGACCTCTACTACCGGCTCAATGTCTTCACGATCACGCTGCCGCCGCTGCGCGAACGGCGCGCGGATATCCAGCTCTTGGCCGAGTACTTTCTCGGCAAATACGCCACCGAGCATCGCCGCAAGATTTCTCGGATCTCGAGCGGCGCATTCGACGTTCTGTCTCAGTACGCGTTCCCCGGTAACGTCCGCGAGCTCGAAAATGTGATCGAGAGAGCTGTCGTGGTTTGTGAAGGCTTCGTGATTCAGGAGCACCATCTACCGGAAAGCGTCCGCACGGCGGCTCGCGAACAGCCGCCCGAGAAGCTCGCCCTGGCGGACGCAGTCGCGCGGCTCGAACGGCAGATGATCGAGGACGCGCTGCGCCACGCCGGCGGCAACAGCGCCCGCGCGGCGCGCGCCCTGGGCACCACGGAGCGAATTTTGCGGTACAAGGCCGGCAAGCTCGGCATCGACTCGTCGCGCTTTCGTGGCTGAGCGCCGTCCATCGGGCACTCAAAGACAACTTTTGTTTCCCCGGCGCGTCGGTAGCTTTCATGCCGAGGAAGAGCCGATTCACCCCCGGGAATGCCGTAGTGCTAGCCGGAGCGCTGCTGATCCTGATGAGTTCCGTGCTGGTTGCTTCGGCGAGCCCTCCGCGTCGCGTCGGCCGGCCCTGGTCTGCTCCGGACTATTCGCTGACTTTGCAGGGGGATGCGGGGCAAAGCTTGCGCACCTTTCGTCACTTGGGAAAAACGATCGTGCTGGGAGAGCCGGGCGATCGCTACACGATTCGCATCCACAATCCCACGGCGCGCCGCGTCGAAGCGGTCGTGAGCGTCGATGGCCGAGACGCCATCAGCGGCAGCATGGCGGACTTCACGCGGGACCGCGGCTACGTGATCCCTGCCTTCGGGTCGGTCACGGTGGACGGCTTTCGGACCAGTCTGGACAGCGTCGCGGCGTTTCGGTTTACCGATGCCCAGCACAGTTATTCGGCGCGCATGGGTACTGCCGAGAACGTGGGCGTGATTGGCTTGGCGATCTTTCCAGAACGCCAGCTCGAGAAAGCCAAGGTTGCGCGGCGTGGACGCGCAGCCCCTGCAAGCCGCAGTGCGCCAGCGCCGGCTGGCGCCGCGGATGCCAACCGCCTCGGAACGGAATTCGGCGAGGCACGCCTGAGCTCGGTGACCGAGGTTCCATTCACGCGCGCGAACCGCACACGACCGGCGCGCGTGATCTCGGTCTTCTACGACGACGCATCCGGTCTGCGCGCGCGTGGTATCGAGGTCTTCGAGCCCAGCTGGCGCCCTGCGGCAGTCGAACCTCAGCCGTTTCCGCGCTCGCGTTTTGCGGCGCCGCCGCCCGATGACTTTTGAGCTCGGTTCAAGACTCGAGCGCTCGGCGAATTCGCGCGATTCTTAGCGGTGTTGCTCGACCACGAGCTCGAGCGCCGAACGGCGCCCGCGGTCTTAGCTCGCATCACTCGAGGCGTCCGTGCTCGCGTCGCCATTGCCGGCTTCTGCGCCGCCGTCGCTGGGCTGATTGCAGCGGCATTGACCGGCTTGCACACAGTACGGTTCGCCTGGGGCTCTCCAGCAGCAACTCTGGCCTGCTGCGCATGGCTCGCTGCCGCAATTCACCTGGCTGGCGGCCGTGTTGCCCGGGGTCACGGCTTCAGTGCCGTCCGTGTAGCAACGATAGAGATAGCTCGGCAAAAATTGACTCGTTCGGCAGGTGTAGCCGGCGATCGTGCAGGTTTGACCGGGGTGGCACATTTCGAACCATTGCGTCACGCCCGAGTCCGCCGACTCGCAGGATGTTCGGCATTCGAAGCGATCGTACGGACCGCCGTTGTAACGACCACAACAAACCTGGCCTCCGCTGCAATCTTCCGGTCCATCGCACGGCACCTCCGCGAGCGCCGTACAGGTGTTCGTAGGATCGTAGGTACAGCTGGCGGGCGCGCGTCCGTCAACCGGCAGATCGATGCAACCCAAACCGATTTGCGCGGTAGATACGCCGCACACACCGTTCGTTCGACAGCAGCCGCGCAGCGAGAAGCCCTCCGCGATGACCGCCGCGGGGCAAGTCGGATCGAGGCTGCCCGGTTGATTCAGCTCCATGCACGAATCGCCGAGCGGCGTGACGAGCCCGCACTTGTTCGAACCTTGCGTGCAGCACGCTTCGACGAACTCGGCCGCCGTGGAGCTCACGGGTGGGCACACCGTGTCGCCGCAGCGAAAGTCGCCGCCGCCGCCGCCCGTCCCCGCGCTGCCCGCCGTTCCGGAGTTGCCGCTCGCGCCGCCGTTTCCCGACGACCCACCGCGACCTGCCGTCCCGGCGCGGCCGCCGTTGCCCTGCTCGTCGTCGTCGTCGCTGCACGCTGCGGCAGCGAGCAGTGCGCTGGCCAACACCAAGCTCACCCCTACCGCGCCCGCTCTCCGAATCCTCGCGCTCATGCGAATACTCCTCCACCCTTCGGAAACAAGAAAAGCTCGAAAACGGGTAACACGAGCCTGCCGCGGCAGGGCGGTTTTCCGTTGGCACTCAGTCAGCGGCGCCCGCGAACGCCACAATCTCGGATAGAACCCGCTGCCCGTGCAGGGTGAACAAGTCATTGTGTCCGCCCCCTTCGATCAGCACGAGCTTGGCGTTCGGCAACAGATCCGCGACGCGCCGGCCCATGCTGACGGGGATCACTTCGTCTGCGGTTCCGTGCAAGATCAAGACGGGCAAACTCAAGGCAGAGACCTTCTGCTTCGTCTCGTAGCGGTCGCGCACGAGCAGACTCACCGGCAACCATGGCAGCAGCTTTCGAGCCATGTCCGTCATCGACGTGAACGGCGAAATCAGGATCAAGCGGGCCGCATGGCCGCGGCGTGCCATCTCCACGGCCACACCCGTCCCGAGCGACTGGCCCTGCAGCACCACGTCTCGAGGCGCCACTCCCAAGCGATCGTGCAAGTGTCGAAGAGCGGCTTCCGCGGAAGTGTAAACGGCGTGCTCGCTGAGCGCTTCATCGCGGAGAAGACCGTAACCCGGATACTCCACGGCATAGACGCCCAAGCCGCGCTCCGCCAATTCCTCGACCAGCGTGGTCTGGTCGGACAGGTCCTCGCCGTTGCCGTGAAAGTGCACCACGGTCGGACGCCCCTGCGGCGCCGGCACGTAGAGAGCACACGCACGCGTTCCGCCCGCGGCGCTGATGCGCTCCATGCGCGCTCCGCTCGCATTAGGCTCGATCTGGCCGGACGGTCGCGGATACATCAACGCGCGCTGGCCCACGAATGCGAGCGTGGCCAGCGCGACGTACGCCCCGAGCAAGCCGACCACCACTCCCATGACTGTGCGGAGAACTCTAGCGTAATAGTGCAATGCTTGCGCACGATCTGCCATCGGAATGGCCTCGTGCGTGCTCAGGGTGTCGCCGCGGCGCGCTCCAGCAAGTCTTTTCGGAGCTCTGGACTCAATTTGCAACGCTGAATCCAGGTGCCCTGCTTTTGGCATTCCCCACGCGCGATCGCGTCAGCACAAACCGGATCGCTGCTGGTTGACCCGAGCTCGCACAAGACCTGGAGGTTCGTGTCGGGCGCCAGCATGTTCTCGTGAAGGTCGCGCAGCGCCGAGAGCCCGAAACGCGCGCCTCCCACTTTGATCTTGTGATCGTCGTCGCTGTGTTCCGGTCCGGAGATGAAGGAGGGAACGCAGCCGCTGCACAGATAGGATACTTTCGCGCTCATGTATTTGGGGCTTGCTCGTTTACCCACGGACGCGCCGCACGCAGTTCTGCAGTTCTCTGCGTTCAACGCGTCCACGGAGAACTCGAAGCCGCGCTTGTGAATGCACTGCAGCTCCGCAATTCCGGAAATCCACCACTCGAGCGTGGACGCAGCCGGAATCGCAAGCGCCACGTAGACGAGCAGCGCCTCGAATGACGCGGACGAGCTCGGTACGCGTGATGCGCTGGTGCTGAGCAGGTACGCGGCAAAAAGTGGCGAGAGCGAGTACATCGAAATGAGGAAGCGGTGTGATTCGGTCGGCGAGCCGTCTACCTCGATACGCGTGAAGCCGGCGAGAGCGATCGCTACGAGTGCGACGAAAAAGGCGTAGCCGGTGAGCGCCGTGCGCGTGCGCACCCGCAGGACGCGCACCGCTCCTGCAAAGAGCACGACAAGAGCGGCGAACGCATCTTCATAAAGCGCGCGCCGCCCTTCCGGTTCGGACAACGGAAGAGCAGGCACGTAGAATCCCGGGCTCTGCCAGGCAACGAGCTCGACCGCGTGCGCGGGCGCGCCGAGGCCAAACGAGCCGACGAACAAGAGGCTCGATAGAGCCAATGCGCCGAGCAATGCGGCGAGGATACCGATTCCCTTGAGGCGTTCGGGGTGAACGACATTCGGTGTTATCAGCCAGGCGCAGCCTAGCGCCACGCCGAGAACGCCGGTCGAGGCCTCGTCCGTAATGGCGAGCACGGCCGTCGTCGCGATGAGCACAGAGGCCGTCTTGACGCTCGATATCGGCGTCCTGCTTGGGAGCAAGCGCACCAAGACCGAGCCGGCGAAGCCGAGCATCAAGAGCTCGGAGAGACTCACGTGCGGTCTGAAGCTCAGCGACAGAAGGTTGCTGATCGAGTACCCACCACCCTGGCGAATCTCACCCTCTTGTAACAAGACCGCGGGGCCCGTCATCAACGTGGCTACGAGCACGCACAGCACCGGAGCGGCACGACGAATTCCGAAGTCGTACAGAAGCAGAGCCAACGTGAGTCCCGTCAAAGCGAACATCACGTCGTGCGCGAGTGACAGCGCAGGTGACGCATGGATCGTCATGAACGACAAGGCTTGCAGCGTGGCTGCCAGCACGTTTCCTGCGAAGTGATAGTACAAGCCGCCATTGGGCTCGTACACGTTGTGAAATGGCAGCCGTTGACCCAAGAGAGAGGTCGTGAGCGGGATATGCCATTGGCGATCCCAGATTGCGCATGGCGGCCGTGACAACTTGACGCTGATGTACAGCGCGACGGCTGCTGCAATCGCGGCGAGCAGGAGCGGACGCCAGCTGCAGGCGATTGGCCAGGCGAGCTGCCGCCGCCGTTTGAAAAGTACTAGCGCGAGCGCACCACCCAGCGCCCACAGAACTCTCGAGAACAGGATTGCAGTCTCGAGCTTCGCGAAACGCGCCGCGGTCAAAATGACAATCAGGTCGAGCGCTACCGCAAACGGAATATCGAGCGCGACTTCCCACAACGCTCGATCTCTTCTGAAGCGAAGCGTGACGAACAAAACGATCGGCAGGAGGTAAAGAATGACCGCGCAAAGCAGCTCCAACCTCGGCACCGTGGGCCAGCTCTTAGCACAGGTCCCCTTGCGTTCGAGCCATCGATTACCCGAACTACGGTCACCGTCTATCTGCGCCGCTCTCCACCTGACGGGTCGACAATCGCGCTTGCCGGTGCCGCCCCGTCGTCGTTCGCTCCCCTCGAGCGTCAGTCGACGCTGCGCGGCAGCGTGCTTCCCGCGCGGCCTTGCGCGTTGATCTCCACCGTGGAGCTCAGTGCGCCCTGCTCGGTGCGCGCGGCACGCGCTGAGCGAACGTGCCGATGGATCGTGGCACCGCGCTCGCTCCACCAGCGCAGCGCCTGCTCTTTGCCCCATGCCGGTGCCTCGAGCTTTTCGAGCGTGAGCACGAGCTCCGCTGCCGACCGCGGCCGCGCTTCCGGGTCCTTTTCGAGACAGCGCATCACCAGGGCTTCGAGCTCCGGGAGCAAGGGGCGTCCGAGTTTTTGCGACGGCGGATCGGGGATCAGAGACAGGTGCTTGGCGCAAATTTCGAGGATCGATCCGCCCGAGAACACGGTTTCACCCGTGATCAAAACGTACGCGAGCGCGCCTACGGCGTAGACATCCACGCGCGCGTCCACGGGCCCCGAGCCGATGATGGCTTCCGGCGCGATGTAATTGGGCGTGCCGAGCAGCGCGGTCGATTGCGAAAGCTTCACGGAGGGCTCGTTGGCCAGCTCCTTCACGAGCCCGAAATCCAGCACCTTCACGAAGTCGGGAATGCCGCCGCGATTGCACAACATCACGTTGGCCGGCTTCACGTCGCGGTGCACCCAGTCCATGGCGTGGGCTTCGGCGAGCGCCATGCAGATCTGGATCAAGATGTGCACCACGCGCTCGGGCGCCTGGGGACCATCGGCGTCCACCAGCTCTTGCAGCGTGATGCCCTCGATGTACTCCATGGCATAGTAGAAGATGCCGTCCGGCGTGTGCCCGTAGTCGTACACGATTCCCGTGTTGGGATGCGTCAGTGAGCTCATGAGCTGCACCTCGCGCTCGAAGCGCGAAACTGCGGTTTTGGTGCAGTGAGCTGCGTGGAGCAGCTTCACGGCCGTGGGCCGCCGAAGCAGCGCGTGGTGCGCGCGATACACCGTTCCCATGCCGCCCTCGCCGAGCTTCTCCCCGAGCGTGTACTGCCCGAGTTGCAGCGCAGCGCGGACCTGGCGGCGCAGGCGCAGCACGGTCGTCGCCATGTGGGCCAGTCCGCCGGCGAGAGCGCTCGCAACCAGCCCGACGGCGAGCCAGAAATAACTCCTGCGGTCCGCCTGCCCGAAGCCGTCGCGTTTGCCGGCGCGAATCGACCAGGGCCGGCCGCCGATCGTCACGCTGTGCAACGAAGTCAGCTCCGTGCCGGCCATGGACGCCGCAGCGCCCGGGCGGGACTCGTAGAGCGCCGCGCGGGATGCATCGGCTTGGACATCCACGAGCGAGACGTCCACGCGCCCGAGATCCGTGCGTCGCAGCGCTGTCGCAACCACTGGCTCGACGCGAAACACGACCGCTGCAAAGCCGCGCAGGCTCTGGCGCCGCGCGCGCACCGTCACCGGCCGTTCGCCGCGTGCGTAGACGGGATGAAAGGCGATCAGCGAGATCACGCTGGGCGGGTCTTGCACCAGCTTGAGGCGCTCGGTGATGGCGGTTTTCCCCGTGTCGCGAGCGCGCTCGAGCGCTTTCTTGCGGATGGGAAGCGCCGTTTCCTCGAGCCCCAGGGCCGTCGTGTTCGGCGGCTCCATGTAGAACAACGGAAAGTACTCGGGTCGGTTCTCCGCCGGCACGAGCGGTGCTCCCGCGGCGCTGTCTTGCTTGAAGTGGTAGCTCGGAAACCCGGCGCTGGCCGCGTCCTGCTCGAACTTCATACGCTCGCCGTGCGGCACGCGCGGAATCCATTCGAGCGCATAGATCCAGGGGTAGCGTCCGAGCGCGCCGCGCACGAAGGTGCGAAAGTCCTCGCGGCTGACGTCGTCGGACGCTTCGAAGAACGCCGGCACCGAGCGCAGCACCTCGAGCGGAATGTCGAAGCTGCTCTGTACGGCCAGGGCCAGCTGCGCCGATTGCCGCTCGATTTCGGTTCGCTGTTGTGCGCGTTCGCGCGAGCGCACCGCCGCGAACAGGAGCAGCGACAAGCCGGCTCCCAGGACAAACGCCACGAGCGACGGTCCCCATCTGCGGAGGGGTGACGTCTGCGATGACGAAGTCGAGCCGGCCGAGCCCAGCCCCAGCCCGTTCGAGTCTTGGGCCATCAGCACGGCAACGTTGCTTCAGCGGCTACGCTCTCGTCAAGCGCTAGCGGGGCGAAGCCCCAGCCCGACAAGACATGTGGGTCTTGGAAGACCAGATCACGATCGGTAACAGAAACGATGAGCCACAAGACAAACCGGCGGGGCCGGGTGCCGGCTGCCTACTAGCCGGACGTGCCGCGAGGCGCAGCAGTCGAGCATGCGAAAGGACACTCGGCTCAAGCGTCCGCTGCGCTGGCCGCCTTGGCCTTCAGGTGATCGCGTAAAGAATTGTACAGGGAGTCGTAGATTTTGCGGTCGTTCAGCGTCTTTCCCATGGCAAACGTCGCTTCCTGAAGGGTCACGACGAACTCGGCGAGCTCCCGCGTGTTCGTCCCGGCCTGCAGGTAGCCGTCCTTTTTGGCGCGCCGCAGGTGCTTGTCCGTCTCTTCGATCCACAGCGCAGTGAC
>DATHEN010000231.1:0-2243 GCA_035318565.1 Polyangiaceae bacterium | reverse complement strand
CGCCCCACCCGTGACGTCGAAGACCTGACTCCTGTCTCTGTTGCCTGACTTCCTCCGGTTCGGAAGAAGCGCATTCTCCGAACGCCGGGAGGTGACAGGTTTCAGAGACAGTCGTCAGATCACGGGCTCGAGTCTCAGTTTTTCGATGCTACGCCGAGCCGCTCACCAGCACGTCGGCTGACCCTGACAGCAACCCGGTTCGCCGGGTTCGCAGGTCTGCTCGTCGCAGACGTCTTTGCACGCTTCTCGTTCGGCGGCGCAATCTTCGTAGCCGCCACCTGCTCGGACGCACGCGCGATAGCCCCACGCGCATTGCCCGACGCAGTTCAAGGGCATGGCTTGTTCGGTATTGCCGAGCTCCGCGGATTCTTGCTCACGCTCCGGTTCGTCGATCACCTCCATTTGACAGCCGGCGCCGCTCGCGGCCGCGAACAAAGCAAACAGGACCCCAAAGACTGCTCGTTTCATGTCCTCACCTCCTGGCCGCCGCAGTGCACGGCGCGAGCCAGCGGGCGCAGGGTCGTACCCTCGCGAAATTACATGCGCCGAGGATCTACTGCGGGCAGAACTTCAGGTTGCGCCGCGTTGCATGCAACGGCCTTGTTTGGGGTCAGCCGCGGGGGCGCAGCACTACCCTGGCCGCTCCTATGCAGCCTATTCACTGGCTCGAGAGTTGGTGAGGCCTATGCTGTTCGACGAAAGGAACGAACGCCATGAACCAACGAGCAAACGCAGAGCCGGTCCGCTTGGGCAAGAGTGGGCCCGAGGTGTTTCCGATCGCGCTCGGTTGCATGGGTATGTCCGGCATGTATGGCGCCACGGACGACAACGAGAGCATCGCCACGATCCAGGCGGCTATCGCGGCAGGGGTCACCTTGATCGACACGGGCGATTTCTACGGCATGGGGCACAACGAGCTCTTGGTGGGGCGTGCGGTCGCGGGCCGTCGCGATCGCGTACAGATCTCCGTGAAGTTCGGCGCTCTGCGTGGCCCCGACAATTCGTGGGGCGGCGTGGACGCGCGGCCCGTGGCCGTGAAAAACTTCGTCGCTTACAGCTTGAAACGGCTCGGCGTCGACGTGATCGACATCTACCGGCCCGCGCGCCTCGATCCGGCAGTGCCCATCGAGGACACGATAGGCGCCATCGCCGAGCTGGTGGAGGCGGGCTACGTGCGGCACATCGGCTTGTCGGAAGTGGGCGTGCAAACCATCGAACGTGCGCAGAAGGTGCATGCCATCAGCGATTTGCAGATCGAGTATTCGCTGGCGAGCCGCGGACCCGAGGCGGAGATATTTCCCACTCTGCGAAAGCTCGGCATATCCGCCACGCTCTACGGGGTGCTGTCGCGGGGGTTGCTCGGCGGAAGCAAACCCAAGGGCGTTGGCGATTTTCGCGCCTATCTGCCGCGCTTCAGCGGCGAAAACCGCGCAAAGAACGAGCAGCTGGTCGCCGATCTGGCAACCTTTGCCAAAGCCCGCGACATGAGCGTCGGGCAGCTCGCGATCGCCTGGGTTCTGGCGCGTGCGCCGGGTTTCGTGCCGGTGATCGGTGCCAAGACACGCGCGCAGCTCGGAGACGCGTTGGGAGCGCTCGCACTGCCGCTGTCGTCCGAAGACGTGACAGCGCTCGAAAAACTCGCGCCGGCCACGGCGTTCGCGGGTCAACGCTACGACCCGCGTCAGATGGCGCACCTCGACAGCGAGAGGTGAGTCGCGCGAGCGCGCGCTTCAGCGGCAGCACACCATCTGCGTGCCGGTGGGGGTCGCCTCTCCCGTAATGTTTGCCTGCGGCGGGCAGGAGGGATTCACCACCGTGCCCGTGATACGAGCCCTTTGGGGCGTGAAGGGGACGGCGCAAGCATTGCCTTCCGCACCGCTGCCGGCCGTGTACGGATTGCCGCTGCAATCGCCGGTGGCAAAGAATTGGAGGCTCGAGCCGGTGCAAGGACCGGTCCCAAAGCTGCATTGGCAAGGGCCGCAGCTGCGAGTGTCGGTGACGCCCGTGTGCCACGGTTGACCGCTGGCCGTCGATACCGTGGGATACGGTGCGGCACACGCGCCCGTGCCGGGTTTCGCAACGCACGCATTCGCGGATTGAATGGTCGGCACACAGCGTCGCCCGCTAGGACAGCCGCCGCCGCTACGGGTGGCGGCGCAGAACGTGCGATTTTCCGTCCAGCTGGTTGGCCGCAGCGTGCCCGTACCGCCAGCGGCCGTGCAGTCCGTGTAGCCCAGCACGCT
>DATHEN010000230.1:0-2675 GCA_035318565.1 Polyangiaceae bacterium | reverse complement strand
TCTGAGCGGGTGCAGGCGCGATCGGCGCAGGCGTACTACATTAACGTTGGAGCTTGGTCGTGTTGCCTTACACCCTCGGGCTGCTGATACTCGGCGTCGCGCTGGGTAGCTTAGGGTGCGCCAAGCACGGACCGCCAGGCGAGAACCAGAGGCGCGTCGCGCCCGCTGTACCCAGAGCGCGAGCCAAGACCGCAGCACCTGCTTCGCCCGCGCCTGCGGGGAGCACGCCGGCCGAGGCGCGCGCCACGCCGACTATCGCGATACCGCGCGGCTTCGTGCAGATGACCGTCGGAGGCGTCGCACCCACCGCGCAGGGGAATGCCGTGCTGCTGGTGGATGCGGACAAGAAGCTCGGCATCCCGATCTTCATCGGCCAAGCCGAAGCCTTGGCCATCCAGCTTCGGCTCGAGAAGCGCCGCTACGATCGGCCGCTCACGCACGACTTGATGGACTCCATGATGGGCAAGCTCGGCGGACGCATAGAGAGCGTGCGTGTCGACAAGGTCCAGGACAACGTCTACTTCGGCACCGTGATCGTCGCGTCGGGGGCGCGTCGCATCGAGCTCGATTCGCGCTCCTCCGACGCCGTGGCGCTCGCGGTCGGCAGCGATGCGCCCATCTTCGTCGCCGAGCAGGTGGTGAAGCACGCCGCCGTCTCGCTGCAAGACCTGGAGAGCCACTCGAACTCCGCCGAGGATCCGGAAGTGTCGGTGGAAGAGCCGAAGCGCCCGTCGTTCAGCCTGTGAAACGCGGCTCAGATCTGATCGACGGGACGCGGGCGCGTCTCCGCCGAGCGCAGGACAGCCAGGGTCTCGTGTGAAAGCCGGCGCGGCACTTGCCCCGCGCCGACACACACCAGCAGCGTGTAGCCGTCCGCGAGCAGAAGCTCACTGCCGGCTTCGTCGCGAAACAATCGATACCCGAAGCGCACTTTCACGCGCGTGAGCTCCTCGAGGCGCGTTTCTACGATCACGCGATCATCGAAGCGGACGCTACGCCGGTAGCGCAAGTGAGCTTCGATGACGGCGAAGTGCACACCCTGCGCCGCCCAGGCGGCAAAATCGATCCCGCGCCGGTGCAGGTACTCGACTCGCCCCGCTTCGAACCAAGCGAGGTACCGGGAATGATGCACGATACCCATGGCGTCGGTCTCGGCGAAGCGAGCCCGCACCATGTAGCGGGAAACGCAGTGTTCCGGTTCTGCAGTCACGATGAACGGAGCATAGATCTCGCGCGCCGGCGTCGGAAGCAATCCCTCGTTGCCCCGCGCCGCGCGATGTCGTTAACTTTGCCCGCAGCATGTCGAAATCCGAACGCCCGCGCAAACCCCGTGAGCCGCAGCACGTCGTCGTGGGGCTCGACTATTCGGAGGACTCGGAACGCGCCCTTTACGCGTCTTTCGAGACAATTCGCGGAAACCTGGCCACGCTCCACGTACTGGCCGTGGCAGAAGGGGACGGCCCGCCTCTTCCGCCGGAGCTCACCGAGGACACGAAGCGCCGCTTCCTCGAGGAAGCGCATGCAACGCTCGATCGCTACGTGGGTGAGCGACTCGAGACGCTCGGCAGCGACACCATCGATCGCGCACGCCTGCGCACTGCCGTGGATTTCGGTGATGCCGCCGAGCGCATTCTAGCGCTCGCGGACGCCGTGGACGCCGATCTGATTGTGGTCGGTCCGCGTGGCAAGACCGGCATGGATCGCTTGCTCGTCGGCTCCGTCGCCGACCAAGTGCTGCGCCACGCCCCCTGCTCGGTGCTGATCGCCCGCGTCCGGCACACCGGCGCCCGCGGCCGCAGCATGCACTGAGACGATAGGCTCACCTTCTCGCAGTAGTGCTATCCGTGCTTCTTCAGCTCCAGGCGGGCGATCGTCTCGAGGTGCACTTCATCCGGGCCGTCAGCCAGGCGCAGCGTGCGCGTGTGGGCCCAAGCGCGCGCCAAGAACGAGTCCTGAGAGACGCCGAGCGCGCCGTGGACCTGGATCGCTCGATCGATCACCTTGAGCGCCGCGTTCGGCGCCGCGACCTTGATCATCGCGATCACGTCGCGCGCTTGCTTGTTCCCGCGCGTGTCCATGGCGTGCGCCGCGTGCAGGGTGAGCAGCCGCGCACAATCGATCTCGATACGGCTCTGTGCGATGGCTTCGCGCAGCGAGCCCTTGTCCGAAAGGCGTGATCCGAAAGCCTCACGCGACAATGCTCGCTTGCACATGGCCTCGAGCGCGCGTTCGGCCAGGCCGATCGTGCGCATGCAATGATGTATGCGTCCCGGCCCGAGCCTGCCCTGCGCGATTTCGAAACCGCGCCCCTCCCCGAGCAGCATGTTGGCGGCCGGCACACGCACGTCCTCGAATTCGATTTCGGCGTGGCCGTGAGGAGCGTCGTCGTAACCGAACACGGTGAGCATGCGCTTGACGTTCACTCCCGGCGTGTCGCGCGGCACCAAGATCATCGATTGCTGCTGGTACGTCGCTGCGTCCGGATTGCTACGCCCCATCACGATGAAAATCTTGCAGCGCGGATCGCCCGCGCCGCTGGACCACCACTTGCGTCCGTTGATGACGTAGTCGTTCCCGTCGCGCACGATGGCCGTGCGAATATTCGTGGCATCCGAGGACGCGACCTCCGGCTCCGTCATGCAGAAGGCCGAGCGAATTTCGCCCGCCAAGAGCGG
>DATHEN010000229.1:0-2412 GCA_035318565.1 Polyangiaceae bacterium | reverse complement strand
GCCAGGGCAAGCAACTCGTGGAGTACACCACCGACGGCACCGGCTTCGTGGATCCGAGTGACGGCTCCACACCGGGCTTCGGCATCATGTCCGTCGAATTGATCCCGCCGGGTCTCGCGAACCTGCCGGACAACACGGACGTCGTTGTAGGAGTCCGCGTGTTCGGCGACACGCTCGGCGGCCGAGAGGTCGAGTCCAGCCAGCTCACCTTCCCGATTTTCGTGTGTAACGGTTGCTTGGTGAGCTACCCGAACGTCGCCATCGATCCTGCATCCCGCGCGTGCAACAGCACCGAGGTCCCCTCGGACCCGCCGCCCTGCCAGGTGGGCCAGGATGACGCGGTCGATTGCCGCTACTGTGCGGGATCAACGGGCGCCTGTCAGGTCGCGCCGTCCTGAGTACCCGTACTCAGATGGGCTCGACGGACGGGCCTTCTTCGTAGGCCCGGGGCGCCGGCGCGTCCGTCGACTCGAGTGCCGCGTCGATACGCGTCAGCAAGGTCGTAAGCATCTCGCGCGATCGCTGTTCCACTTGTTGCCTGCGCTCGCGCTCTTGCTCCAAGTCGTGTGCGAGCGCTATGGCCGCGAGCAGCAGAGCTTGCGGATGGATCTGGCGGCCCGGTGTAACGAGGTCGCGCAGGCGCGCGTCGACCATGTCCGCGAGGCGACGCAGCTCTGCTTCTTCGGCCGACGCCACTACGCGATAGGTCTGCCCGCCCACTCGTAGCTCGACCGGCGCTGCTCCCATGGAGGCACCGTAGCACCCAACCCGCCCCATGGAAATGCCTTCGAAGTTGCCAACTCCTTGTCCACAGGTTGTTCCGAAGTGCGCGTTCCGCTATGGGCCGATGCGATCTCCGAAACGCTGCAGCAATGCCGACCGCGTCCGGTCGCGGTCGACCAAATAGGCACTTTCGAATCATGAGGTTCGAGCTCGACTCCAAACGGCAGTCCGTTGCTGGAGTGCAATCGACCCCAAAGGGATGGGTCCGAAGTAATGCTAGTTGGTAAGCCATTCGACAGGAGCTTCGCGAGATGATCCGCATCACATCGTCCACTTCTGCTGCAGAGATCTGCTTGGGAGCTATTCGCGCGTTAGCCGGGCTGTTCGCGGGCGCGCTCGTATGCGCTGGTTGTTCGAAACCCGACGAGCCCTTTGCGCGCGTCGAGCGCACGACGGCCGAGGCGGACTCGAACCCGGGTTACGTTTGGTTTCATCGCAAGCCAGCTCAGCCGTTGCCGGGCGCTCGTTATGAAGCGGGCTTCGACGTGAAGGCGCAGTTCGGACTCGGCGTGTGCCGAGCGCGTCACGCTGGCGGCGTGATTCCCGGCAGGACTTATGGTCAGCGCTGCAGCATCGCAAGCGACGGCAAGGAGTTGATGCTGGACGAATTCGACGTGCTGATCGCGCGAGCCGGAGCGCTCTGGCACGTGCAAGGCTCGCCGAGCGCGGATACCAGCAGCGCGTTGCTCGCTGGCCGGGATACCGCCGGTAAACCGTTGTTCTCGTGTGTTGCCGTACACGTGACGGGTTGGCTTTTCAAAACGCACAACGGCTTTCAACCGGGCGTGTACCGGAATGGCGAGTGTGAGTTTGCATTCGAGGGGGAGTCCGTTGCGACGGACCGCTTCTTCCTGTTGGCGACCGCTTCACCCCGTAAGGAGCGGGCCGTGTCCGACGGCGGTGCAGAGCCTGCAGAGCTCGACGCCGGGGCGCGAGCCGAGACCAGCCCACGGGATGCCGCTACCGACTCGACCGCTGCCCAAGCCGACGCCACTCGACCGTCCGTCGTGGAAGCGGGCGCAGCGAGCGCAGACGCCGCTTCACCTGCGAATGCTGACGCCGCGCCTCCGGCTGAAGAGCTCGCAGGTATGGAGCCGGAGCCCGAGCTACCTTTCCCTCCTGCCGGCCCGGCCGTCTGCATCGAAGGTGAAGTTCCGTGCCCCTGTGAACGCTACAACGGTTGTTCCAAAGTCGGCCTCTGCATCTGCCGTCTTTGACTCGTCCGGCCCGTAAGCCTAACCGCTTGCAAACTACAAGTAGTTGCCCATAGCTGACGACCGGGAGCATAATGCAAGCAGTTGTCCGCCGAAGCGTCGTGTTCATCTAATACAGGGTGTCCCATTCGCGCCGCTTTGGACGTGATTGGTGACCGCTGGACTCTGCTCGTCGTCCGCGAGCTGATGTTCGGCGGACGACGGCACTTCAGGCAGCTGATGCGCAGCACGGAGGGAATCGCGTCGAACATCCTGGCGCAGCGGCTTCGCGCTCTCGAATGGCATGGCCTGGTCGAGAAGCACCGCGACCCACGTCACGCTCAGAAGGCCGTCTACGAGCTCACCTCTCGCGGCATCGCGCTCCTGCCGGTCTTTGCCGAGCTCGCCAATTGGGGACGCGAGCTCGCTGAGCCAA
>DATHEN010000228.1:0-9653 GCA_035318565.1 Polyangiaceae bacterium | reverse complement strand
TATGGCAACACCAACGACATTGGTGATGACGAGCTCCCCGCCAGCGCCGGCGACGTGAACGTCGGCGGTGATGTCGTTCAAGTTTCCGCGGGCGGACATCACACGTGTGCTCTACTCGCAACCGGCAAGGTGCGCTGCTGGGGCTCGGGCGGGAACGTCTTTGGGGCCACCGGCGCCCTGGGCTACGGCAACACCAACAACATTGGCGATGACGAGCTTCCCGCCAGCGCCGGCGACGTGAACGTCGGCGGCGAAGTCGTGAAGCTCGCTGCAGGCGGGGCCCGCACGTGCGCGCTGCTTGCGACCGGCAGGGTGCGTTGCTGGGGATTTGGGGGCTACCTCCGGGGCGACGTTGGACCAGTCACCGCGCTCGGTTACGGCAACACGAACACGATTGGTGATGACGAGCCCCCCGCCAGCGCGGGCGACCTGAACATCGGCGGCAGGATCGTTCAAATTGCCGTTAGCGGCACGCATATCTGTGCTGTGCTCGAGACGGGTGCGCTGCGCTGCTGGGGAGAGAGTCGATACGGGAAGCTCGGCTACGGCAACACCAGAATGATTGGCGACGACGAGGTCCCAGCGAGTGCCGGCGACGTGTCCGTCGGCGGCAGGGTCGTGCAGGTTGCGCTCGGTACGGAACACACCTGCGCGGTGCTGGAAACGCGCAGAGTGCGCTGCTGGGGTTACGCGCTACACGGCGTACTCGGACAAGGTGTCACGGTCGGCCTCGGACAGGAGCCTCTCGACCTCCTCGCGGTAAGGAACAGTATCGGTGACGATGAGCTACCGAGTAGCGCGCCGGTAGTAAATGTCGGCGGCGACGTCGTCCAAATTGTCGCCCATACACAGCACACCTGTGCCCTGCTAACGAACGAGAACGTCCGCTGTTGGGGGAAAGGTTCGGCGCTCGGTTACGCAAATGAGCTCACAATCGGTGATGATGAGCCGCCTGCGAGTGCAGGCGACGTGTTCGTGGGATTTTGACTAGCCGGCAGCGGCGATGTGCATGTCTCCCTTTGCCGCCCGCCTCTCGAGTAGCGTCCCTCCCCGCAACCGAACGCGTGCGTTCCGGGTAGTACTGCCGCCTGAGAAGGCGCAAACGTTCGCTAACTGCCCGGAATATTTTCAGTGCGAAGGGGGGGACTTGAACCCCCATGGGAGTTACCCCGCTAGCACCTCAAGGCGATGGCGAGCGACGGAGCAGGCGACTTCTGCTGAATTTGATGCATTAGCGAGCACTGAAGCGCGTGCTCGGTGCTGGGTTTTGGGGAACGATCCCCGAACCGCGGCACTCGGCTGCTGGCGTGCGCGGCTCTGTTCAAGTGGGCCTCATCGCCGCTCCTTGCAGCGGCATGCCACTAAGTCCGCTCGGCCCAATCAGTTCGCCGCCGAGAAGGTGCTCGAATTGATCAAGGACTCCGCGACACCGACGTGGCATTCGTCTCGGCAACACCGTTTCGAGATCGCGGCAGCGCCTCGTTGCAGCTTAGCCGAGGCGCCGAAATCCAGGGACGGTGTCGAAGTCACTGTCGAACGACGCGATCCCCCCTATCGTCCCCTCTCGCTGCAAGGCCACGAGGAGCGCATCGTTGAAGTTCAGCTTTCCGGAGGATTCGGCGACGACGTCGAGAACCGATGAAAACAGTCGCTCAGAATGGTGACCCACGAAAGCGATGTCACCCGTAGCCAGCCATGCTCGAATCCGTTCAAGCACCTTCTCCAGGCTCGGCGGATTCGTCTTCCTCTCGGCAGCGCGCCGCGCCAACACCGAGAGCGCTTCGGCGACAGCGACGTCAATGAGCACGGGCCGATCGCCTTGCTGTGCAATTCGCTCTAAAAGCCCGCTCGCGCGCTTTGCAAGCGAGTCGTGCTCGTCTAGCCACGCGACGAGCACGTTCGTGTCGAGGACGATGTCAGCACTCATCGTAGAGGGCTTCGGAGTCCTCGAGCGCGTTGCCTCCCAGACTCACGATGCCTTTCGCCGCACGCAGGCTCTCCCAGGATACCGTGGGCAACTTTGCCTGCGGCTGGTTGGCAGTCCGTCGCGCCGCCTCAATCACCGTCTCGCGCGCCCCCTGCGGAAGCTCGGCAAGTTGCCGCACCAACCCCCGCAGAGCCTCCGGTACGTCCGGCACAGGATTGCGCTGAGCCATGGTCAAAGCCTACCACCACGCCGGGCACCGGGCGGAGGCGCCAGTAGCTCCGCCCTTCACCAAGGGCCCGAGCACGCGTCGAGGCCAACAGTCTCGCCCGTACTCGTGGGAGTTTCGGGGAACTATTTCGGGGAACGCCGCCGACGCGGCCTCTTCGAGCAGCGCCATCGAAGGGCTAACTGCTCGAAATCCAAGTTGTGCGAAGGAGGGGACTTGAACCCCTATGGGAGTTACCCCGCTAGCACCTCAAGCTAGTGCGTCTGCCAGTTCCGCCACCTTCGCGAGGGATTCCTGCCTTGCCGTGCTGCCCGCGTGAGCGGCCAGATTCGGCGCAGCAAGGGCGAGGGGTCTACCTCAGCCTGGGGTGGGTCTGCAAGGGTTAGTGAAAGCTCGGGGTTCGGCAAGAAGCGCTTTCTTTCCGGGGCTTGCCACGGAGTTCGCAAAACAGCGGCTCAGTTAAGCCGGTTCGCGGCACGGTCCGTGCTTCCCCTGTGAGCACTCTGAAGAAATATCGCGGATGCGCGTGCGAGAGAAAGGGACGTCACCTTGCCGAACAGGCCATGCGCAGGTGAAAAAGCGGGCAGTTCGTCATTCGTCAAGCTCAGACCCACGGTGCGCTCCCAGCAGCGTGCGTCCGTGGGTGGGGCAAATGAAACGCGCATTCGTGCAACAGGCGCGGCACGACGGCGCGAACGCAATCGTCCGGTGCTCTTCGCGGTGCAAGGACCGGAGCAGGGCGTCGTCTTCGCGATGCACGGCGCCAGCGCGCTGATCGGTCGCGAAAGCAACGTGGAGGTGAGCCTTCGGGAGGACACGATTTCCCGGATGCACGCCCGACTCAGCCGACACGACAGCCTCGTATACGTGGAGGATCTGGGAAGCCAGAACGGGACGTTCATCAACGATGAACCCATTTGCCAACCCACCTGCCTGCTCGACGGCGACTATCTGCGTCTCGGAAGCTGCACCATTCTGAAGTTTTCGATGACGGACGAGCTCGAGGAACGCGCTCTTTGCACGCTGTTCGAGCTCACGCTGCGCGATCCGTTGACCCGCCTCTACAACCGCCGCTACTTCGATGACCGCCTGAAGAGTGAGTTTTCCTTCGCACGCCGGCACGTGAGCGCGCTGGCGCTGCTGCTCGTCGATATCGATCACTTCAAAGTCGTGAACGATACCCACGGGCATCTGGTCGGAGACCGCGTCTTGCAGTGCGTCGCCCAAACCATCCGCAGAGCGGTGCGCCCAGAAGACGTGCTGGCGCGCTACGGGGGCGAAGAGTTCGTGCTGCTGGCTCGCGGTATGTCCGCCGGCGGCGCGGAGATCCTGGCCGAGCGGATCCGACACGCCTTCGAGCACTCGAGGTTTCAGGTGGCGGACAGAAACCTCGAACTCACGGTGAGCGTGGGCGTTTCAAACTTGGACGCGAACGCGCCGTGCAGCGGACCCGAAGAGTTGGTGCGCTGGGCAGATGAAGCGCTTTACGAAGCCAAAGCGGCAGGTCGCAATCGCATCAGCAGCGCTGGCCCGCCGCTCGACACCATAGGGCTCACGGAGGATCCCCACGCGCCACACACGCTTCGGCCCCTTCAGCTGTCAGCCGAGTAACGCTCGGCGCGGTCAGGACCGGAGGTTCAGGGTTCCGACTTCGGCGCGCGGTCGCCCAGGAACTGCACGAGCACTTCGATGACCTCGTTCATCTCGAACGGCTTGCGCACCCACGCCGAAACCGTGCTGACGAGCTCGTCCGGCACGTTGCTGGCAACACCGCTGATGAGCACGATGGGAGCGTTCGGATTGGCGCGTTTAAAGGCCTCGAAAGCCGGTGCGACGCCCTGCGCGAGCGGCGAAAGGTCAATCAGCGCGGCATCGAACGCGCGGCGTGCAGCCAGCGCGGCGTCGAACTGCTGCGCGTTGGTGACGGTGACGAGCTGCGCTCCGCGTGCTTCGAGCGCCACTTCGATGAGCGAGACGACGGCGGCGTCGTCCTCCACCACCAGAATGCGCGCTCCGGCGAGAGTGGGCGCGCTGATGCGCGGAAGGAACGCGCCGGAGCGAGCTTCCGCGAGTGGCCAGCGCAGCGCGAAGCTCGCGCCGGGCCCAGCATGCGCCAGACTCAGATCCCCGCCTTTGACGCGCGCCAGCGCCGCGGAGTAGCGAAGCCCGATGCCGGCACCACCATGGCGCGTGGAGTCCGGCGCCGCGAACGGCTCTTGAGAAAACAAGTGCTGCGCTCGCTCGGCATCGATGCCTGGGCCGCTGTCCGTGACCGTGAACACGACGCTCGTGAGGTCATCGAACAGGGACAGCGTGACCGTGCCGCCCTCGGGCGAAAACTCGATCGCGTTCAGCAGCAGGTTCAGGAGGACCTGTAGAACCGGTTCGCTGTCGTGCAGCAGAATCCGGCATGCGTTCAACTCTTCGAGCCGCACTTCGACCCGACGCCGCTGGGCTTCCTGCGCGACACCGAGCACGGCACAGCGAGCCACTGCGCGGGCGGTCTGTTCGCTCCCGCTGGACATCTCTGCACCGATGGCCCGCCGAGCGATGTGATGCCCGAGGCGCGCGTGGGTGCGTGCGACGTCGATCGCGCTCGACTCCGGTCCGGGAGGCAACCCTGCCTGCGCTGCGTCGAGCCAGCCCAAGACGACGGTCAGCGTGTTCGATACTTCGTGAAGTGCGCCGGCCAGGTCCGCCTCGGGATCGGCATTGAGCACACAGCCATCCAGTCGGCCCCAGGCCTCCGAACGTTTCACGTAACTAAGATATTATAGCGCCACTGCGACGGCTAGCCCCAAAGTTGCCGTCAGGAAAAAGCGCGGAAAACCAGCCGATTCTCGCCGATCTTCGGCCGGACTCGAGTGCAGTTATTGCAGTCTCGCTGGCAATCGCAGTTCGAAGGTGCCGTCGTCTCGTGCGCGCGTCTCCGCAACCTGGAGCACACTTTTCAGGTTCATGTCGGAGCCCGCCGTCGGGTTCTGCACATTGCCGCCTGCGTCCACATAGATGTACGCGCGAATCAATGCTCCGGGGACCAATCCGGTCTCGGCGGCGGTGATCGTGCCGCGATAGAGGACCGGTAGCGGCAGCGTCAGCTGTCCGAGATCCTGCCATTGCTCGGTGACGGCCAGTTGAGGTCGCACGAGCCACGCGAACCCGGCGTCGTCCGGCGTGCGCACCGACATGTCGAACACGCCGGGATCGGCTTCGATCGAAAAGTAGCCGTCGGTTTCCGTAACTGGGATGCAAGACTGATTGCGGCCCGAGCACGCCGATGCGCGCGGCACCCAGGGTTGCGCTCCGAGCGCGGCGTCCAGCAAGCCGACGAGGCTCCCCGACGGCGTGGCAACAGCGTGGATCGACGCGCCGAGCACGGGGCGACCGGAAGGGGTCTGCACGCGGCCTTCGAGGCGCGCGAGATCTTTGACTTCGATCACCTTGCCGGCCTGGAACCCGGGTGCGACGCCTATCTCGAGCTCTGTCTGCACGGCGGCGGCACCCGACGCGGCGGACGGAATCGCGTGTACTTGATACTTGCCCGGCAAGAGCTCCACTTCGAAGCGTCCGTCGGCGTCCGTCTCGAGGGTGCGACGAAACGAGGCGAGCGTACCGGGTTCGATTTGATCGAGCTCTTGCGCCACCAGCGACAGCGACGCTGCCACCGGAGCCGAGGATCCCTGTTTTTCGATCCGGCCTTGGAAGCGGACGGTGCTCGGCAGCACCCTGAGCTGATCGATCAAGGCTTCACCGCGGGCAAACAGCTCCAGCGCGCCGCGTTCGAGCACGATCACCGGCGCCATGCTGGTTTCGGGTGGGGTCAACCGTACGAACTCGTGACCGTACGCTTCTCCTTCGGCCGCGAAGTAGTGGAGCGTCGTCGTGTAGCGGTTGTCCGTCGGCTGCCCGAGCACGGCTTCACTAGAAATCACCTTGCCGGCGGCGGGCTCCAGCATGTCGATACGCCAGCCCGAAAGATCCTGCGCGGTGCCGGGCGCAGGCCACTGCACCGTGACGTCGAGCTTCGCCGGAGCGTTCAAGGCAACGGGCACGAGCACCTTGCCGGCTTCGATGTGCACGCGGCGAATGAGCTTCGGCACGATGCGGCAGCTCACGGGCGCTGCGGCGATGCGATTCTCGGCTGCAGGCACCTGCGCGACGTCTTGCACGTACAGGTCGTACTCGCCGGGCGGGAGACTCAATTCGAACACGTGTTCTTGCGCCTCGCTGCCGCCACCGGTCACCACATTCCCGAACCGGGTGGTGGTGGTGTAGACGCCTGGAGAAACGCCGAGCAGCGGCTGCGTCGGAGTAAACGTGACGCGTGCGGGCACACTGCTCGTTGGAAAGGTGCAGCTCTGGTCGGCAGCCTTCTCGGCATGCACGTAACCGGTCACCTGAGCAACCCGATCGAGCACTACGTCCTGAACGCCGCCGCGCGGGTCGAGATTGTCGATGTGCTTCAGGAAGCGCACGCCTGCGATGGTGCGCGCGTCCGCGGGCGCGGTCACTTCCAGCAGTAGGGTGCGGAAGCCGCCTTCGGTGGCGCGGCAGGCGCCGCCTTCACAAACGCCATCGCCGCACTCATCGTCGGCCGAGCACTCGTTCTGGCTGTGTACTGGAGCGGCGTCGTCGAGAACGGCAACGCTGCAACAGGGCAGTAAGACGAGCAAAGAAACCGCAAAAACTGACTTCATTGGGGTGACGAGGATTTCGGACAGACGCCGAGGTCGTCGGGGGCGTCCGTTTCCGGATTGACGTGCAGCCACCAAGTCGCGAGCGCGACGTCTGCGGGCGAGCGCGGGTCCGGGACGCCGTTGGAAAACGCCAGGTTTCCGAAGTGAGTGACGACCATCGTGATCTGGTTACAACCCTTGAGATTCTCTGGGACGCTCCACAGGGCCGTGAGCTTGCGATCCGTGTCGTCGAACGTGGACGCGCGTAAGTCGTTGACGTTGAGGTACTGCTCACCTTCCAGCGAGTAGTTGAGGAACAGCAGGCCGACGACCGAGTCCCCTCGGTCTTCCGAGCGTACTCCCACGCTGAAATTCTGCACGGTAAACGCGCGCACGGTGGTGATTTGGGTCACCAGCGGGAACGTGTTGCGAAAGTCGATCATGGGCGGCGTGCGCTCGGGATTGTTCGGAGTCGGTGGCTCCGCGACCAGGCAGCCCGCGAGCAGCGAGCCTATCTGAAGGGTGAAGAGCGACCGCCATGCCAAGCGAGCGCAACGCTGGAAAGCAGCGTTTCCGAACGGGCGCCGGTATGACAGCGGTGTCACGGGCCCGGCCCGGCCTGCTATTCCGTTCATGGCTTCCGTCATCTGACCCGTATCGACTCGACCGACCATCTTCAATCCCCGAACGTCACAGCTGAACCGTAGCCCACTTGCCGCTCGAATGCCGGCCGCCACGGCTCTGCCAGCGCGTCTCGGCGTACTCGGGGCTCGTCGCGAGGCGCACCAAGTCCGCCACCGCTGCGCTCGACGAGCACAACGCGGAGAGGCCATGCGGCGGCGCTAGCAAGTGCACCGGGATGTTCTCGTCGGCGCAGGTCTCGCGCAGCGCGACCGCCAGATCGCCGACCACGAACAGGCCCGCGCGGCGTGTCGCGGTCTTCGCACTGGTCAGGGCAGTTTCGTAATTCAGGAAAGTGGGATCGCTGCACAGCTCGCGCAAGCGACGCTGCGAACGCGCCGGGATGCTCTCCCACAGCACCTCGGCGAGGTTCGCGACCGAGGCTAGACTGCCACGCTCTTCGTGCGCCGAGCCGAACGCGAGACTCAAGGCCTTGAGGATCGCTCGCACCTGCGTTTCGGGCGAGCCGAACAGGAGCAGGTAAGGCGCGAGCGTCGCGCCCAGCATCGAGCCGAGATGAAACCGGAGCTCGGGACTGTCGTTCTGTAGATCCCCGGACAAGATCAACGCGGGCGGCGTCAGTAGCGCGACGCTGACGGTAGCCGTGCCCGCGCTGCGCCGCTGGAACAGTGGCGTGCGCGCAAGCCCGAGCGATCGCGCGGCGCTCGAATACACCCGCGCGATGCCGTGCTGTCCGCCGTAGGTCAAACGCTCCAGGCCGGTGACGCCGTAAGTGCCGTGGTCGCGCCGAAACACGTGCTCGGCACCTTCCCAAACCAGCGCCAGCGCTTCGTTGGCGAGCTCGATGGCGTCGCGGAACAACATGGCCCTCACCCACTCGGGTTGCTCCTCTTGCTCCTCGAGCGCAGGCGGGGGCACCTCGAGCGACTCTGCCCGACACACGCTCAGCACGTGCTCGATGGCGCGCGCGTAGACGGGGTTTCGGTCGGCAGCAGCCGCAAGATGGAGCTTCTCGAGCGTCCAGAGATCGCCCGGCAAGAGCAACGAAACGCGCCGGCACGCCGTCATCCAATCGTGGGTGCGATTCGAGCGATTCTCCAGGCGCGCGATCAGCTCCTTGCCCGCCTCCACCGAGCCTCTCGCGAGCGCCGTGAGCAGCGCGGCCTCCGAGCTGTCCGCGGGCGGAAAGGCGAGATTGGCCGGGCGCGCTTCTTCAGGCTCGGCCCTTTCGACGACGCGCTCCGGAGGAGGCCTCTGCGACGAGCGCGCCCGGAGCCCCAGAACGGCCGGCGCCGGCGCGGGCGTGGTGCCCGGCGGAGGTCTGGAGGAATAGCGGGTCGCGGCGTGCAGCGACGCGGAAGCTCCCGGTTCGCGAGCCGGCTCACCTTCAGGCTTCGCCACGTCTTCACTGCGACTCGCCGGATCGATCTCCGGCTTGATCTGGTCGCGGATTTCCGCCTGCAAGACCAGCGCTTCGGCACGCCGGCTCTCGTCCTGTCCCGCCAGCTCCAGGTAAGACAGCGCGCGCTCGAGCTCACCGGCTGCCTGCGCGCTATGCGCGGCGGTGAGAGCGGCACCCGCCTGTGTGCGCATGCGACGCAGATCACCGGCCAGCGCCGCATCGAACAAGCCGAGGGCGCGCCCGGGCTCTCCGCCATTGGCGAGGCGCTCGGCCGTTCCCAGCGCAACGAGCGGCAGCGGTCCGACCTCGGCGTGTGCTTGTGTCAGCTCGCGCATGCCCGCGCCGACCCCCACGGCCACGTCCAAAGCCTCTGCGAGTAGGAACGCGCACAGCTCCTGCTCCGGCGCGCTGAGCGGCGTGGCGATGCTGCGGAGCCCCGCGACCGTCGCGCGGGCTTGCTCCGCCGTACCCGGACCGCGCCGGCTCAGGTATTCGAGCCAGCGGGCGAGCAGCTGAGCCTCGGCAACGGTCGGGCTCGCGCGGGCGGCGCGATTGGCTCGAGCCAGGGCGGCCACGTCGTCGTTACCGGCGAGCGCAGCCCGCGCCGACTCACACAAGAGCGCGGAACGCTCACTCGATTCCACCACCGCGCGCGACAATTCCTCGAGCGCTTCGCCGAGCTCGAGCGGGTGCTCGCTGCGACGCTCGACGTCCACCCTGAGCTGCAAGAGCTCGGGCGATGCGGCCCACGCTTGCATGCCCTCGAGCACACGCCGGGCG
>DATHEN010000227.1:0-2206 GCA_035318565.1 Polyangiaceae bacterium | reverse complement strand
GTGCCCGGGCAAATACATCGCCAAACCGAGCGCGATGCCTGCGCACGCCGCGAGCCGGCTGCGGGTGCCGTGGCGCGCTCCGAACGCCTCCGTCAAGATGGCCAAGCCCCCGACGACCCAGAGCAGGGCGGCCGGCGCGAGTGGCGCTCCCAGCGCCGGGAACAGCGCGCTGACGATGCGCAGCTCGCTGAGCGCGAGCACGCCGAGCGCGACACCAAACCCCGTGACGCGCAGGCCGGCATCCGCGTCCTTGAAAGGCGCTGCGCCCGCGGCGAGCAGCGCGAGCGGCAAGATCAACGCAATGAAGATCGCTTCTCCAGAGCGGGTCGCTTCGAAGCGTGAAGCGCCGATCAAGGTGAGGATGCCGACGAACATCACCGGCAGGCGGTAGCGATCGAGCGCGTCGCTGAACGCGTCTTCGCGCGTGTACGTCACGGCAGGTCTGCGAAGGCCGGCCTCCGGCTCGTTCGAGGCCTCTTTGCGTGGGGTATCCGAATTGGTTCGGGGGCTCTGCATGCCAACACTCGTGGGACTCACAGTCAAAACCACCACGTGTCAAAGCGCCAGTTCGCTGCGTTTCGCCGCGCTTTCCGGGCGTTTGCCGCGGAGCAACCGGCACATCGACCGCTAAAACGTCCTACCGGCCCATGAGCCGAGAAGCACGCCTTGGGTATGAGCGTTGCACACTCTTTCCTACCTGGAACTACAGCTCACGAACACAAGGAGGCACCATGGCTGGATACGACCGAAACCGGCGTTACGAAGAGGGCCGGCAAGGATTCTCGGGTCGCGATGACGAATGGCGCCGCGGCGAAGGGAGGTATCAGCGCCCGCTGACCGACCGCGGCGGCTGGAGCGAGCACCCCGAATCCGAGCGCGGCTACGCCAGCGACCAGGTCTACGGACCGGACTACGATCGCGATGCGCGCGACAGCGGCCGCTGGCCCGAACGCGACCGGCAGCGCTTCAGCAACGAGCAGGAGCAGAATCGCTGGCGGCAAACCAACACCGAGCGCGAGCGCGGCTACAGCGCTGGTGTCAGCGGTGACTACTTCACCCGCGAGACCCGCGAGCCGGGCAATCGTCCGTACCTGGGTCGTGGCTTCGACGACGAGCGCTTCGGAAGCGGCCAGGCCGGATACGGTCACGAGTACGCTCCGCGCGAGGGCCGCAGCGCCGTTCGGTACCTCGGCCTGGGAGGCCTGCAGGCCGGTGGCTTCGGTACCTACGAGGTGCACGGCGGGGAGGTGTCGAGCGGACTCGGCCATGGTCGTAGCGCTGCCGAACGCAGCGGCGCGACTCAGAGCTTTTATGGCCGCGGTCCCAAGGGCTACACGCGCTCGGACGATCGCATCCGCGAAGACGTGTCCGAGCGGCTCTATGCGGATGATCATGTGGACGCGAGCGAGATCACCATCACGGTCGAGAGCGGTGAAGTCACCCTGTCCGGCACCGTCGAGACGCGTCGCATGAAGCACAGCGCCGAAGACATCGCGGATTCGGTATCCGGTGTGCAGGACGTGCACAATCACCTGCGCGTCACGCGCGGCGTGATGAGCAGACTGGCCGAGAAGGTCCAGCACGGTGTCGAGAAGCTGACGGGCTCGGAGAGCAAGTCGGAATCATTCCGTACGAGCGCGGACCCGAGCACCCGTGCAAACAACCGCCATCACAGCTGAGCCAAGACGGTAGGCCCGACTCCGAACGCCCGGTCGCACTCGAGCAACGCCCGAGAGCGACGGCGACGGGTCGGGCCTCGACAAGCCTCGTTCGGGAAAGATCTTCCTGAACGAGGCTTGCTTTTGTGAGCCGATCCGCAAGGCACCGATGTAGCGTGCCGCCAGCCGATGCGGACCCCGAGCGCACACGAATCCAGCCGAGCAAAGCCGCTGGGCTCGTTGGATCTGCTCGTGACCTGCGTCATCGCCATGGGCATGAGCTGGTGGTTTCGCACCTTGTTCGACGACGCGTTCATCAGCTTCCGCTACGCACAAAACCTGGTGCACGGCCGCGGGCTCGTGTTCAACGTAGGCGAGCGCGTCGAGGGCTATACGAATTTTCTGTGGGTGCTCGTGCTTGCGGGGGCAGGCAGGCTCGGGTTCGACATCGTCCGCTGCGCGACCGTGCTCGGCATCGTATTTGGCGCGGCTGCCGTGGTCGCGACCGAACGGCTCTCTCGCCAATTGGCCCCGAACGCAGCGCGCTG
>DATHEN010000226.1:0-5377 GCA_035318565.1 Polyangiaceae bacterium | reverse complement strand
CGGCCCCTGGTACAACGCTGAAGGCGTATTGGTCGCTTCCAACATCGCCGATCTGCACAGCAACAACCGGATCAACGCTGAAACCGCTCTCACCGAAGCTGGCAATCGAGTGCCGGCGAACCAGCACGACATCCTGACCGGCTCGACACGCGATGGGATGCTGTTCGCAGAGCCGCCACTCATGGGAACCGCCGCCGACTGCCAAGGCTGGACGAGCAGCGACGACGGCGTCGCGAGGGTAGGCCACCACGACGGTGAGCGAGATTGGCAATCTGCACCCGATCAGTCGTCGTGGAACTCAGACCACTTTTCCATCGGTCATGGCGCGAACCTAGAGGTTCGAGGGTGCACAGACGTTGGACTGCGGAGCGAGGAGCCTGTGGTGGTCAATGGCGCCGGTGCGGTGGCCAATGGCGCCGGGCTGTTCTATTGCTTCGCTGCCACCGGTTTCGTGGGCGGAGCGGATGGCAGCGGGCATTGAGTCGACATAACCGCGAAGCGGCTCAGGGCCCAAAGCCAGTCCAAGTCGCATACATAGGTATGCCAAGTTGACATAACCATTATTCTGCGCAATTGCTGCGACCGTTCACTCAACGCCTCTTGCTGCGTCGCTTCCACGAGCGCCTTGCGAACGGCATCCGTTTTGCTGTCTGTGGAAGTGCCGCGTGGCGCTCTCCCACGCCTGGGCGAAGCGATACAGAGGATCGAGGCGCTCGAGCTGGACGCGCATCTCGAAGGCAGAGGCGTCTGGATTTCCACGACTTCCCTAGTTCTAGCGCCGCGATCGGCAAGGCGATCCCGTACGGCGTCTACGATGTCGCGGCCAACGATGGCTTCGTAAGCGTGGGCGCAGACCACGACACGCCAGTGTTCGCCGTCACCTCGATCGAGGCGTGGTGGACGCAGGTCGGTGCCAAGCGCTATCCAGCTGCCGGCGAGCTCTTCATCACCGATGGAGGTGGGAGCAACGCCCATCGGTCGCATGTCTGGAAGCACCAGCTACAGCGACTCGCCGACAAACTCGACATGTCGATCCACGTCAGCCACTTCCCGCCCGGTACCAGCAAGTGGAACAAGATCGAGCACCGCCTCTTCTCGTTCATCTCGATCAACTGGCGTGGGCGCCCCTACGTACCTACGAGACGATCATCAGCCTGATCGGGAACACCACCAACGGAGTTGGTCTCGTGGTCCGCGCTCGCCTCGATCGCCGCCGCTATCCGATCGGCAAGAAGATCTCCGCCAAAGGGCTTCGCGACCTGAACGTCGAGCAAGACGACTTCCACGGCGATTGGAGCTACATCATCCGCCCGCGCGAGAAGCCGTAATCGACCGACTTACCCGTTCGCGACCCCTTAGCACTACTGTCTCCAATCTTGTCGAAAAGTTGCCTGTGCGATCGGGGTCGTGATCCAACGCAGGTATGACGACGACGAAAGCCTCCGCAACGGCCGAGCATCTGGACGCGTACCTGGACGGGTTGGGCAAGCATCTGCGTGACAAGCGTCAGCGCGCGTCGTTCGCGATGTATGCGCTGGGGCTGCTATCGGACGGGGAGCGAAAAAGCATGGAGCCGATGGCCACGCGCGCGTGCGGTACGCCGGAGCTGGCACATGCGTTTCACGAGCGGCTGGTGCACTTCACGACGTCGGCGGCGTGGCGCGACGCCCCGCTCCGGCGCTACGCGACGGAGCACGCGGTCGACGAGATGCAGCAGCACGGTCCCATTCGCACATGGGTCGTGGACGACACCGGGTTCCTCAAGCAAGGCAAGCAATCGCCGGGCGTGCAGCGGCAATACACGGGGAGCGCGGGCAAGACGACCAACTGCCAGGTCGGCGTGAGTCTGTTGCTCGCGACCGACCACGCGCACGTGATGACCGACTTCCGGCTCTACATCCCGGAGTCCTGGACCCAGGATCGCGAGCGCTGCCGCGCGGCGCGCATTCCGGACGACGTGCTGTACGAGCCCAAATGGGCGCTGGCGCTGAGCATGATCGAAGAGGCCAAGGCCGCCGGCTTGCCTGAAGGAGTCGTTCTGGGCGACTGCGACTACGGCAACAAGACGACCTTCCGCGACACGCTGGACGCGCCGCAGCTGCAGTACGCGCTCGATGTGCAGAGCACGACTATGCTGCGGCGGGTTGGTAAGGACGGCGTGCTCGGCAAGCGGATGTCAGCCGCCCAGCTCGGCGTGCTGCTCAGCGGCGAGCTGAGCACGGTCACCTGGCGACAAGGCAGTAAGACCGCGATGCGTTCGCGCTTTGCGCGCACCCGCGTCGTCGTCGATCGCGACGACGGCACACGCCGCGAACCACAGTGGCTGCTGATCGAGTGGCCCGTGGGCGAGCCCGCGCCCACGAAGTTCGTGCTCTCGACGCTGCCGCACTCGACCTCGCTCAAGCAGATGGTGCGCACGTTCAAGAGCCGCTGGCGCATCGAGCGCGCCTACGAAGACCTCAAGGGCGAGCTCGGCCTCGACCACTACGAGGGCCGCTCATTCATAGGATGGCATCATCACGTTACAGTCGTGCTCGCCTGCTACGCCTTCTTGGTCGCCGAACACGCGCGATCTTTTCCCCCCTCGACCCGACGCGCGGTGCACGACAATGCGCTCGAGCACGCGGCCTGAGCGTCACTTCCACGATTCGCTCATCACGCTGCGCGTCACCATCGTGCGCGAGCTCCTCGTGCGATGGCTTCCACGCTGCCCTTTGCTGCCTACGCCAGTTCAGCCGACCGCCACGTCCGCGCCGCGAAATTTGGGATCAGTAGTGTTAGAGCGCCGGCGCGATGGGCCCGTAGTTCGCGCTGACCACCCTCTGGCACTGCGTGAACGTCACGGGTGGACGGCATGCAGATACCGTCTGGCGGCACAGCACTTCGGCGGCCGCGGCCTCGTCAATGCCCTGCACCAAGTAGCGGCTTCGCTGTTTGGTACCGATACAATACGAGGTCCGCTGCCAGAGCAGCGAACGCCAGTCAAGTGACCACACGCGCACGGTTCTATCGAACGATGTCGTGACCACCTTCGTACCATCCGGAGTGAACGCGACCGCGCGCACCCACTCGTCATGCCCGCGGAGCACAATGGCCTGTCCGCTGCCGTCGGCGTTCCACACCCGCGCCGTGTTGTCCTCGCCCCCCGTGACCACCTTCGTACCGTCCGGACTGAAAGCCATGGCGGACACCGAGTCGTCATGCCCGCGGAGCACGATAGCCCGTCCGCTGCCGTCGGCGTTCCACACCCGCACCGTACTGTCGCTGGACCCCGTGAGCACCTTTGTCCCGTCCGGACTGAACGCGACCGCGCACACCGCGCCGTCATGTCCGCGGAGCACGATCGGCCGTCCGCTGCCGTCGGCGTTCCACACCCGCGCCGCACTGTCGGTGGAACCCGTGAGCACCTTCGTACCGTCAGGGCTGAACGCGACCGAGAGTACAAAGCCGTCATGCCCGCGAAGCACGATGGCCTCTCCGGTGCCCTCAGCGCTCCATACCCGCGCGGTCCTGTCGTTCGCCCCCGTGACCACCTTCGTACCGTCCGGACTGAACGCGACCGCGGACACGTCGCCGTCGTGACCGCGGAGCACGATGGCTTGTCGGCTGCCGTCGGCGCTCCACACCCGCGCGGTCTTGTCCTTAGCCCCCGTGACCACCTTCGTACCGTCAGGGCTGAACGCGACCGAAAGTACATCGCCGTCGTGACCCCGGAGCGCGGTTTCGCCTCCGCTCCCGTCAGCGTTCCGCACCCACGCGGTGCTGCCAGACCAGGCCGCCGTGACCACCTTCGTACTATCAGGGCTGAACGCGGCCGAGAACACGGATCCAGAAAGACCGCGGAGCACGACTGCGGCTCCGGTACGATCGATGTTCCACACCCGCGCGGTATTGTCAGCAGACCCCGTAACCACCTTCGTACCGTCAGGGCTGAACGCGGCCGGAAGTACATAGCCGTCATGCCCGCGGAGCACGATAGGCTCACCACTCCCGCCGGCGCTCCATACCCGCGCAATATTTTCTAAGGACCCCGTGACCACCTTCGTACCGTCAGGGCTAAACGCGACCCTCAATACTGGACCCGGATGGCCGAGCACGATGGCCTCTTCGCTCCCATCCGCGCTCCACACCCGCGCAGTATTGTCGAAGGAACCCGTGACCACCTTCGTACCGTCAGGGCTAAACGCGACCGAGGTCACTGCGTACTGATGGCCACTCAGCACGATGGCCTGTCCGCTACCGTCGGCGTTCCACACCTGCGCAGTGTTGTCGTCAGACCCGATGAGCACCTTCGTACCATCCGGGCTGAACGCAAACGAGGATACCGCGATGCCGTGACCGCGGAGTACGATTGGCTCTCCGCTGCCGTCAGCGCTCCACACCCGCGCCGTACTGTCCATGAACCCCGTGAGCACCTTCGTACCGTCAGGACTGAACACGACCGTAGAAATGAGGCCGTCGGGACCGCGGAGCACGATAGGCTCTCCGCTACCGTCGGCGTTCCACACCCGCGCAGTGTTGTCGTCAGACCCCGTGAGCACCTTCGTACCGTCAGGGCTAAACGCGACCTTGAACACTGGGCCCTGATGACCGCGGAGCACGATGGCCTCTCCGCCGCCGTCGGCGTTCCACACCCGCGCGGTCTCATCCCCAGACCCGGTAACTACCTTCGTACCATCCGGACTGAAGGCAACCGAGCACACTTCGTCGTCGTGACCACGGAGTACGATGGCCTCTCCGCTGCCGTCAGCGTTCCACACCCGCGCAGTGTTGTCGTCGGACCCCGTGACCACCCTAGTGCCGTCAGGGCTGAAAACGACCGAGCTCACAGGGCCGTCATGGCCCATGAGAACGGCTTGGGCTAGGGAGCTATTGAGGACCGAGTTCCCGACAAGCTCGCTGCCGGTAACGAGCTGGCGAGACTCCCGAACAAGTGCGGCAGCGAGCGTGGGATCCGAACCGACGACGCGCTGCGCGATGGCGACCCGCGAGACGGCCTGCGCGGTTTGTTCCTTGTCCTTCGCCGCGGCCGCGTTGGCTCTCGCCTCGGTCGCACTGGCTGTTGCTTGGGCCTGCTTGTTCCACGCGAACAGAGCCAGAGCACCCACAATCGCCACCCCACCCCCTGCGGCCATTAGCAAGTTCCGGCTGCGTCGCCGCTCGCGCTCGCGCTCTTTGCGCTCCCGCTCGAACTCGCGGTCTCGCTCCTTTTTCGCACTAGCTTCGCTGGCAACAATAAATGACCGCTCCGATTCCATCAGCAACTCAGCCTGTCGTTGCCGCAGGCCACTCGCCTCCGCCAGCATGCCTCCTCGAAGGAACGACTCCGCGTTCTCACTGGAGGCGCTCCACGCCTGCACGAGCGGCGACACACGTC
>DATHEN010000225.1:0-14097 GCA_035318565.1 Polyangiaceae bacterium | reverse complement strand
GCGATCGGTTCACAGACACGAGCAGAGCGGATCGCCGGGGGGACAGTTGCAAGGCTTGGCCGGTGTATCGCCGCCGCCCGACGAGCCACCGCGCTTGCCGCCGACCTGCAACGCGCGTCCGGATGCTTCGCGAGCGCGCTTGGCGGAAGCCAGGTCGGCTTCGATGCGGGCGCGTTCGGCTTCATCTTTCGCGGATGCGAGGTTTGCTCGCAGAAGCTCCTCTTTCTTGCGCGCTGCTTCGAACTCGGCTTTGAGCTGCGTGAATTCTTGCTCGGCGGCCTTGCGTTGCGCGTCGAGCGCTGCTGCGCGAGCCTCTGCCTGGTCTGCCGATTTCTTCCAGAGTATGCCGCCCGTGGCGCCGCCGATGAGCAGCACGGCCGTCACGATGCCGACGACGAGCTGGAGCTGCTTTTTGCCCTTGTCCTGAGACACGATCGCGAGCTGTTGCTCATGGGCTTGCTGTGCCACCATCGCCTCCATGCGCGCGCGATGGTCCGCTTCCGCACGGGCCTTTTCGATCTCCGCCTGATGGATCGCCTCGAGCCGCGCTTGGTCTTCGCGCACGCGCTGCTCTTCCGTGCGCCTTGCCTCTTGCTCCTGGCGCAGACGGCGTTCCTCCGCTTCACGGGATGCGCGTTCGGCTGCAGCGCGCGCCTCTGCTTCTTCGCGGGCGCGGCGAGCCTTCTCGGCCTCTTCCTCGCGAATTCGGTCCTCTTCGAGATTCATCAGCTCTTTGAGGGAGAAGAGAACCGAGCTTTCTTTCTGTTCGGCCATTGGCGATGTTTTCCTCTTGAATCCCCGAATCGTTCCAGGCGCTTTTTGTAGGGTTGCGAAAGGGCGAGTCTCGCGCGCCGAGCGCCGGAATTCGAAACTCTAACCTAGCGGAAGCAGCTAGCCCAGTCCATGTGACACGAGCTCCCGAGCGAAGCTTGGTGCGTGCTTTTTGGGCGCTCTGAAGCACCGATCATGTGGGGCAAGCTGCGCTGCGACGATTTGCCCCGAGGAGCTCCACCCCAAGCGCGCGAGAAACGTGGCGGCGCAGGCCGCGCTCGCCGCCGACTTCGGACGTCGCGCGGCACTGCGGGGCGGTGTACAGTCGCGCACCATGGCAGTGGACGTGTGTGCGCACATCACCGGGACTGTTTGGAAAATCGAAGTGAAGCCCGGTGACGAAGTTGCCGAAGAACAGAGCGTGGTCATCCTCGAATCCATGAAGATGGAGATGCCGGTCGAAGCGCCTCAGGCCGGCCGGGTGCTCGAAGTGAAGGTTACCGAAGGCCAAGCCGTCGAAGAGGGCGACGTGCTCGTGACGCTCGAATAGCTCGAAGCGAGCTCGAGCGGTCGAGCTTGACGAGCCGATCGCGATCTTCTCGAGTCGAGGCTTGAGTGCCGTGGCTGCTCGGCGCTATCGTCGTGGGTTGATGCGCTCCATTTCGCGGCGCCCCGCGGCTTCGATGAGCTGGTTGGCTCTAGGCTTCGTGTGCTGGGTGCACGCGTGCGGTGGACCGCAGGAGCTCAAAGGCTCGGGTGGGGAGTGCTTCCGCGCCACTGACTGCCACGAAGGTTTGGTGTGTTACCAGAACCGCTGCACGAACGACCTGAGCGGCATGGTTCCCGAACCGCCGCCGGCGGGCACTGGCGGCGCGGCTGGAGCAGCTGGAAGCGGGGGCACCGCAGGTACAGCCGACAGCGGCGTGCGCGATGCGGCCGCGGGCACGGCAGGCAGAGGCGGCGCTGGGGGTAGTGCTGGTAGCGCCGGCATGTCCGGGAGCGCCGGTGCGGGAGGCAGCGCGGGTAACGGCGGTACCGGCGGCGCGGCGGGCAGCTCCGGCATGGCGGGCAACGGGGGAAGCGCTGGCGACGCCGGCAACGGCGGCAGCTCTGGCTCGGGTGGTAGCGCCGGAGATGCTGGAAGCGCCGGCGCTGGGGGTGGGTCGCCGTCGGATGCGAGCCTATGACCGCGCAGCTCGATATGCAGTACTAGGCGCGCTCGCTTGCGCCGCTCTCGGTTGCGCACGCGGGGGCAACCGGCGTCCGGCGGCTGTGGAACATCGGCCCTACTGGACGAACAGCCCCGAGCGCTGTCCCGTGGACCACGTTCGCGAGTACTACTGCGACGAGCTCCTGCCGATGACATCGGCGCTGCCTGCGCCGTCGCCGTATGAAAACTGCCCGACCAGCATCGAATCGCACAGCGGCATGCACGAGCCCGTACCGCCGATAGCCGTCTTCGATGTAGGGCACACCGATCGCACGCGTGCGCGCATGCCGCCCGGGCACACCTGTTGTTATAGCTGGTGCGCTCGGTTGAAAGTGGTGCCATCCGCGGGGCTAGCCGCTTTGACGCCCTGCGAGCGGCCAGTCGCGTTCCGCGAGCACTACTGCATGCCGGAGCTCGAAAGTCCGAGCTCCGTGCCTGCCGGCGGAGCCTTCTCGAACTGCGCCGCCGGTATCGTGCCGCCTCCCGCGATTGCTTTCGAGGTGCCCAGCGCCGCGTACCTGGATCCAGTCCGGACACTGCAGCTGCAGAGCCGCGGCGTGCGCGAGTGTTGCTACGGTTGGTGCTCGAAGGTTCCAGGAACGTCGGGTCTCGAGCGCTTGTTCTGAGACTGCGTCAGCTTTCGCCTAGACGTGTTTCGAGCGAGAGCTGCGCTCTGCGCAAGCGCGACCAGAGGAGCAGAACCAATCCGATCGAAATCAGGTTGAGCACGGCCGCACCTGCCACGATGAGCTTCAGTGGCAAGAGCGAGGCGCGCGTGACCGTGACCGGTCCAAGCCGCGCCAGCTCGCGCTCGGCCAAACGCGCGCGCGCTGGGGTAGGCGTTGCCACGATGCTGACTTGGCTCGGCAAAAGGCCCGGCACGGCGCCCGCCACCAGACGCTGAATGTCCGCGACGGCCAGGGGAGGATTGATGCCGCGGTGGCGCACCAGAACCGAGGCCGAAGGCTGCCGCGGCGTTTCCTCGGGGCTCAGCGAGTCGGCTTCGGGAACGGCAAGATGGACGCGCGCGGACAATATGCCGTCGATGGCGCGCAGCGAACGTTCGAGATCTCCCGCAGTTCCGGCCACGAGCTTGGCGTGCTCGGCCGTGCGGCTCGGCACGATGCCGCTTTCACCGAGCGCATCGAGCACTCCGGGCGCTTTTGCCGGAGGTAAGGCCTCGTTGTTGAGCACTGTGACCGCCAGCGACGCATCTTCCCGAGCCACGCTGACCTGAAAGCGCGCTTCGTTTTCGGGGTCGGGTTCTTTCGTGGCAGCTACGCCGCTGGCCTCCAGCGCCGTGAGCACCCGATTGGCGTCCGCGTCGGACAGCGCGCCGGCCACGGGCACCGCGCAGGCGGCTGGCGCGAGCGCAACGAGCAGAAGCGGTAGGCGCAAGAGCAGAGAGCGATGGAGCGGCATTGTCGAACTGGCGAGCGCGCAAGTCGGTTCGGGACTTAAAACGACGTACGTGTCACGTCCAGCTTCGGGTGACTCGGGAAGCTGAGCCCGCGCACGCCTTGTGAGATGCAGCTCGCAATTCGCCCGTCACGCGGGTTGGTGCTGACGCTGACGCCCACCGCGCGGCCATTTTGAATGGCCGCACAGATGCTGATGCTCATCGACTCTGGCACTCCGCAGTGCGCGAAGTAGCTGCCCCGATTCAGGATCGCACCGTACTGTCCCCCGGTAATGTCTGCCGCCCCCTTCGAGCCGCCGATCTTGATTTCTTCGACGTATGCGGCCTGGGCCGCTTCACAGCTCATGCCCCCGGCCAGGATTGGATAGCCGCCGCTCGTACCCACCACGCCCCGGCCGCCGGCGCGTTTGCGCTTGGGCACGTTGAGGCCGCCGTCGAGATCGACGTCCGACGCGGTCTCTCGCTGTACGGCGATATCGTCACTGCGCTGGCCGCGCTGCGTGATGAACCACGCGCCTGCGGCGAGCAAGAGCGCGCCCACGGCCGCGATGCCGAACACGGCCTTGCCGCGCGTGCTGCGACTCTCTTGCACGACGACGCGTTCGAGAGCCTCTTTCTCGGCCTTGATGTCGCGGTTTAGACGCGACTGCTCCGCGAACGGCGCAAATTCGTCCCAGTCGCGAATCGGACGTTCATCGTTGCTGAAGGAATCGCGCAGGACGTCGGACTCGACGAATGCGTGGCTCGCGATCTGTTGCAAGAGCTCGACGGCCGTGAACGGGCCGTGATCCATGCCCTCGCGGATCACCACGTAGCGGGGGCGCGGGTCACTTTCCAGGCGCGCTTTCAGCGCTGCCAGCTCGCTCGTGGAGTCGCTCGTGGGCGCTTCGGCGGGCCGTGCCTGCACGACGATTCCGTAAGGACTTCCGCCACCCATCGGCTCGGGAGGCAGCATGGAGAGCGACACATCGACCTCGAAATTTTCGTCGTGATCGAGATGCCCTTCATCGGCTACCGGCGGGCGTACGCTGGCGCCCGGTGCCAGGCGATAGGCGGCCTGCGCCAGCGCTTTCAAGTCGTCCGGGCGGTGCGCCGGATCGGCGACCAAGGCCTTGCTGAGGAGCACTTCGAGATCGTGCGGCAGATTGGGCACGACCTCCGATGGACGACGCATACCGGGGCCCACTGGCAAACCGGTCACGAGCTCGTACAGCATGGCGCCGAGCGCGTACACGCTCGCGCGCGCGTTGCCGGGGCGGCCTTGGCGCTCCTCCGGGGCCAAACAGGCCTTGTCGCGAGGGAGCGTGGGCGGCTTGGCCGCGAGCTGGGGCGCCACTCGGTAACGATCGTGCTCGTCGAGCAGCAGGCTCGAGGGGTGGAGGAAGAGCAGCTCTCCCCGGCGATGGCGGTCCGCGACCTCCACGGCCACCGGCACGAGGATCGAGACGGCGTCTCGCAGGTTCAGATGCGCGCCCTTCGCGCGGAGTTCCTCGAGCCGGGCCCGCAGCGTGCCGGGTACGATTGTCGCTCCCACCGGCAGCGGGGTTCCCAAATGTTGCGCGCTGTTCATCCGAGCGCGACCGATGGTAGTGCTGCCACCGCAAAGTCGCAATCACTGCCGCTGCTGTTACTTCGCCTACATTAGTGGCTCACAACGCCGTTTCGTCCTCGCGCGCGCCTCCGCGCCACGGATCACGGCGTTTGGTGTAGGCGCCACGCACGAATTTCCCCAGAACCGGCGCAATATTGCTGGCGATGTCCTCGTCCCACTCGCCGCCATTGACATAGTCCGCCGGACGTTGATCCGCGCCTAGCAGCGCGAAGCCGGGAATCTTGTCGATTGGAATATTGAATTGTTGCAGCTCGAGCGCGAAGTCTTGCGGATCCACGCGCACGATTCGCGCACCCTCGAGCGCGCTCTGCATATTCGGCTCGCCCAAAGCTGCAGAAACGCCATTGCACGGCTGACAATCGCCCTGCACGACCCAGAGCAAGAGCTTCTTTTTCGAGCGCTCCGCGAGCTCTTGCTGCTTGCCGAGCTCGTCAGCGAGCGAGCGCACGTCGCTGCCGATGTCGACCAGATCGATGCGGCCTACGCGCGTGACGATCACGCCCGGTTCCCGCGAAAAAGCTTCGCTAGGTGCGGCGGATCGCGTGGCGCTGCTCGCCGTGGTGGGAGGCAGTGCGGGTGCCGGCGAGCTGGGTGGAGAAAACAGCGGCGGCGACTTGGAGGCATGGGAATAACGCGCGGGATTCGCCAGCCAGGTGATGCCCACGGCAACAGCAACCACGCACGCGATCAAGTTGATTGAACCGAGCACGATGCCAGCGCTCGCCAAGCCCCGTCCGCGTTGTGTGCCCTGCGCGCGCTCGATTTCACCTCGGGCCATCACGCCGAAGGCGATGCCGAGCAGACCGCCGAAACCCCACATGCACGTGAAACCCAGCACGGAAAACACCAGCGCCCACAGCGCCATGCCGTTCGTGCGCGCGGGCTCCGCGTTCGCGTTGCCGCTCCCAGGCAGCTCTCCTTCCTTCACGACGAGCACAATAGCGCAGCGCCTGCGCACGTCGAGTTGCGGAGAATTGGCTCAGAATCCTACGCCGACCGTAGCGACGATCAACAGCCAAGCGCGCGCGTCCTCGGTCTCCGAGCTGCGAATCGCCGGTACGCTGCCGATCACTTCGAGCCCCGCGCGGGCGTCCGTGCTCTGCACGGGCAGCACGTACTCGAGCGCTCCGCGCAGGACCCCGACGCCGACCGTGCCGGTACGAGTTTCGCCGCTTTCTTCCGTCGCATTTTCGAGCCGGGCGACGCCTGCGCCGGCGCCCAGGATGGGATGCAGATCGGAGCGATGCGCGAAGTCGATCCAGAGCTCGCCCGTGTACTGGCTCAACCCGCCTGCGGATCCGACCCGCACCCAGCTGCCGGAGACGCGTGCGCCGGCGGCGTGGCGCCCGACGTCGACGGCTGCGAACAGGCCGGCGTACGGCTCGGATTCCGAGATGCGCAGACCCGGCCCGACATGTAGGCGAACGGTGGACTCAGGTAAGGAGCGCTCGTCTTCGGCTGCGTAGAGCCGCGGGTCGCCTTCATCCGAGTAAGGACTGCCCGTCGCGAGGGTCGGCTCATCGGCAGGGGTAGCAAACGGCTGCGCATGTGCCGGAAAGCTACTCAGCGCGGCGGTGGCGAGCGCCGCCGTGAACACGCACGTGCGCTTGAAAGAGGCTCGCCAGGGCGCCAGGCGAACGACTGCGAAAAGAGTCTGCTTCATGAAGTTCTCCGATCTGCCGGAATAACGCGGCTGATCGGGACGCGCTTACGCCTCGCTCGTGTTAGCTTGGCCAATCGAGATGGACCCGCGGGAGATGGAAAGCCTGGTCCAGCGGCTGGTTGAGAATCCGCAGGACCAGGAGGCAATCACGTACGCCCATCAGGCGGGCCTGAGTGATCCCCGTTCCTACGCGATGCTGCTGGAAAAAGTTGGCACCGCCAGTAGTGATCCCGCGCTGGCGAGCCACTGGCTCACCGAAGCCGCCAACGTCTGGGCCGGAACGCTGGATGACGCTCACCGCGCCGCGCGCGCGTTGATGATCGCCATCGATCGGGACCCCACGCAGAGCGTGCCGGCCGATAGACTCGCCGAGCTCTACCGCGAAAAGGGGGACAACAAGGCGCTCGTCGCGCTCTTGGAGCGGCGCGCGAAGGCGCTCGCCCCGCATTTGGAACAACAGCCGGAGCTCGCGACGCAGCTCGCGGTGCTGCACGAAGAGCTCGGCAGGCTGTGGAGCGACCCGCCGCTATCCCAGTCGAAAAAGGCGATCGACAACTACCGGCGCGCCATTCAATACGACCCAACCAGCCAATTTGCGATCTACGCCGTGCGCGAGCTCTACAAGTCAATCGGGCACTGGCTGGAGGCGATTCCGTATTTCGACCTCGAGCAGCAGCTGATCCCGGATGATCTCGAGCGCCAACTAGCGCTTTACCAAGACGAAGCCGAAGTGCGTAGGAACGCCGGCGATCTGCCCGGCGCCAGCGCCGTTTTGCGCTCTGCGCTGCTGCGTGAGGGGGGCCAGGACGCGACCCTCAAACAACTGCTCGGTGCGGCCGTGCTCGAGCGTGTGCAGGCGGGCGAAAGCGTGCACGAGAGCGAGCGCGCCGAGGCGGTGCAGCTGTTCGTGGAGCTCGCCGAGCAATTCCCGGGCGAATACGGCTACTCGTACGCGCTGTGTGCGCTCGAGATGGCGCCTGCGCACGACCGCGCGATGCAGCTCACGCTGTACTACGCCGCGGAGCTGGCTCGCGACGAAGAAGTGGCGCCAAAGGCCGCGGCTTACCTGAAACTGAACCCACAAGGAGCGGTGGCAGCTCAAGCTCAAGAGGTCGCAAGCCGCTATACCGGCGCGTTTCCGACCGAAACCCCCGCGGAGCCGCCAGCTGCCGCGGCTGCCCAGCCCGACGAGCGCGGGCGCGTGAAGACGCTGCTGGAATCCGCGGAGGCGCTCTCGCGCCGGGGTAAGAAGAACGACGCCGCGGCGGCGTACCGCGCAGTGCTGGACATCGACGCCGCCGAGCCGGAAGCGCTCGGCTTCATGGAGACGTACCTGCGCCAAACCCGCAAGTACGCGGAGCTGCGCGACGTGCTCCTGGCCGCGAGCAGAAGGCCCGGTACGGACACGGACGCGCGCGTGGGCTGGCTGCGCGAGATCGCCAGTTTGTGCGAAGCGCAGCTTCGTGACATCGACGGCGCTATTGCTGCGTGGAAACAACTGGTCAGCGCGCACCCCGAGGACGAAAACGCGCGCGGCCAGCTGCGCCGTTTGCTCGAACGCGCCGGCAAGTGGGACGATCTCGCCGCGCTCATGGAACGCGACGCGGAGCAGCACACCGACCTCACCGAACGGATCGCGCTCGAGAAGGCGCTCGCCAAGCTGCACGAGCAGAAGCGCCGTGATCCGGTCGCTACCGGCGAGGTCTGGGCGCGCATCGCCCAGCTTTGCCCGGACGATGAGACGGCCATCTGGACGGCCGTCAAACATTTCGAAAAAGCGCAACGGCACGATCTGGCGGCGGACGCGCTCGCGGCCGGTGCGGCATCTCTCAAGGACGATCGCGCGCGCATCCAGCTCTACCGAAAGCTGGGCGAGCTCCGGCACAAGGCTTCGGAATACCGGGCTGCCGGCGAAGCCTTTGCGCAGGCCGCAGAGCTGGCAAATGAGGCGGTGCTGTGGGAGTCCGCCGAGCAATGCTTCGCGGCGGGAGAGGCGTGGGCGGAGGCCGCGAAATCCGCCATCTCGCGCGCGTCGCTCGTCGGCAAGCGGCCGGAGCGGGCGGGGCTGTACGCGCGCGCGGCCCAGTATCTCTCTCGCACCAATGACGCCGCGGGTGCGCTCGCACGACTCGAAGAGGCGAGCGAGCTCGACCCGGTGAGCTCGGAGTACGCGCGTGAGCTCGAGGCGCGCTACACCGAAGCCGGGCGTTTGGCGGATTTAGCCGCCTTTTTGCAGAAGCGCGCGGACAAGCTGCCCAGTATGCCCGAACGGCTCGAGTTGCGTAAACGCGCTGCAGCTCTCTTGCAGGGCCCGCTCGAGGATCGCGAGGGTGCTCGCGAATGTCTGCGGCGGCTCGTGCAGGAGCAAGACGATGCCGAGGCGCTGGCCGAGCTCGCCGACGACGCCGAGCAACGAGAAAGCTTCGACGAAGCCGTGGACTACTTGCGGCGTCTGTTGGCGCTCGTGACCGATCGTGCCGAAAAGGCTCGGCTTCTGCAGCGCGAAGCCCAGATTCTTTCGAGCGGTCTGGAGGACGCGAACGGCGCCATCCAGCGCTACGAAGAGCTGCTGCGCGAATACGACCCCACCAGCCTGACGGCGCTGCGTTCAATCGCCGAATTGTCGGAAAAGACCGGGGACCGGGAGGGCGTGGCGCGCGCGCTCGAGCGCCACCTCGCTGTGGTTCAAGATTTGGAGGTCGCGCGGCGTTTGGCGGATCTGTACGAACACGAGCTCGAACGGTCCGAAGACGCGGTGCGTATTCTCGATATCGTGCGCGAGCTCGACGAGGAAGACTTCGAGGCGCTCGAACGCGTCTGCCGGCTGCGGGAAGAGCTCGAGGATTGGCCGCGCGTGGCGGAGCATTTGACCGCCCTCATCGAGATCGAAGCGGACGACGAAGACGTCAGCCGCATGACCCGGCGCCTCGCAGAAATTCTGCACATGAAGCTTGGCAAGGCGGACGAGGCGCTGGCGTTGCTGCTCGAGGCCGGCGACCGCGGAGACGAGCTGGCGCGCAATGAGTACGTGCGGCTCGGTGACGAGCTCGGCTGGAAGGGGATCGTCGCCACCAAGCTCGTGGATTGGTACCTGGAGTTTGCACCGGGCAAGCAACACCAAATGGCGCTGCGAGGAGCCTTCGATCGCTTTCTCGAGGTCGGTCGCGAAGTGGACGCAGCCTCCGTCGCCAAGGAGCTCGCGCGCACACGCGCGGCGGACGCGGATTTCGCCCGGCAGCTCGAAGGCATCGCCGTGCGCCTGCGCGACGTGGACGCGCTGGGTATCGCGCACGACATCTCCGTTCAGGAGCTGAGCGGGCGGGCGCGCGCCGAAGAGATGGTGCGCCAGGCCGAGGTGCTCGTGGAAGCCGGCGTGGAGCCGGAAGAGGCACTGCAGCACGGGGAGCAGGCGCTCACGAGCGTGCCGCCGGGCGAGGTGGAACCGCTGTTGTCACGTCTGGCACAGCTTGCCACTGCAGCCAATCAGGTGGTGAGTCTCTACGAGCGTCAGGTGACGCGCTGCAAGTCGCCCGACGATCGCTTGCGCGCTCTGGCGCGCGCCGCGGAGGTTGCAGGGGACTATGCGGACTGGACCCGCGCGCGCGCGCTGCTCGATCTCGCGTTGAGCGGCGCCATCACCGCAGAAACGCTGGCGGTTTTGGAAGAAGGCGCCTCGCGCGGCGACGACTCGCGCGAGAAGCCCGAGCTCACGCGCGTGCTGAGCGAGGCCATGGCGGCGGGCGGGCAAGGCTTTCGTGACGGCGGCAGAACCCGCAGCGCGCTCTTGCGGCGCGCCGCCAAGCTCGCTCACGAGAAGCTCGAGAACGACGAACGTGCGTTCGCCTGGCTCGGCGACGCGCTCATCACTTACGTGGACGATGCCGGGCTCGATGCGCTCGAAGGCCTGGCCCAGGCCGTGGGAACTCCCGAGCGCATCGAAGCCGTCCTGTCGCGCGCGCTCGAGGAAGTATTCGACGGTCCTCTCGTGCGCAAGCTGCTCGCGCGCCGCGCCTCCGTTCGCCGCGATCGCCTGGACGACAAGTCCGGCGCCGCTCAGGATCTCAAGAAGCTGCACGATCTGGCGCCTGCCGATCTCAAAGTCATGGAAGAGCTGCGCGACCTCTACACCGAGCTCGGAGACTACCGAGGCATGGTCCAGCTCTATGAAGATCAGATCTTGCGCGGCAAAGATCCTGCGAGTCGCGCCGAGCTGGCGCGCAAGGTGGCACGGCTCTGGGAAGAGGAGCTCGACGACGCGCGTGAAGCCGCCGATGCCTGGCGGCGTGTGTTGCGCATGAAGAGCGCAGATCCAGAGGCCAGCGAGGGCCTGGAACGCGCAAAACTCCGCATGCTCCAGCGTTCGGCTGCCAAATCCGAGACCGAAGAGCGCCCGCGCGAGCCGGCCAGCTCGGCCGTCCAGGTGCTACCCGAACGAGCTCCTGACATCGATCGCACGGGCGACCGCGACTCGGGCATTCGAGATCACGCCGACCTCGGCTACACCGACGACCGCTACACCGGCGAAGAGGAGATCACGAAGACGGCCAGCTTGCGCGAGCTCGAGGAGCGATCGATAGCGTCCTCGCCGCGGCCGGTTCAGCTCACTCCGGTACCGCCCCAGCGCGATGACGACGACGCTGACGAAGACGAGCTTCAGGTAGACGAACAGGACTTGTTCGAAGAGGACGAACGCCGCTGAGCTGTCACGTGCCCGGGGAAAGCACCAAGCGCCCCGCCTGAGCGTCGATCTCGGCCATGAGACCGAACGGCAGTGGTTCGTTGTGCTGTAAACCGTGCCCGAACGGAAGCCCGGCCAGTACTGGAACGGCAAGCTCGCGGAGCCGCTCGCGCAATACGTGCCACACGCTGATGCCGTGGCTGCCTGCTCGGCAATCGACGAAGTCGCCCACGACCACGCCAGCCACCTTGGCGAAAGCGCCCGAAACCAACAGCGCGCTCAACATGCGATCCACGCGGTAAGCGGCCTCACTGATGTCCTCGAGCGCTAGCACTGCGCCATCGGGTATGAACAAGCGTCCGGCCGCCGCGCACGCGTGGAGCAAGGTCAGGTTGCCGCCACAGAGCGGTCCGCGAGCGCGGCCCGGCTGCCAGCAACTCAGGCCTTCGAACGCACGTGTCCGGCATGGCGCCTCGAGCGCATCGATCCAGCGCTGCCACGCGGGCTGCCAGGCGCGACCGAGCCCACCGGCGTTGTCGGCGTGCATGGAGGCCATGCCCAGGCGGCTGGCCTCGATGTGGAAAACGGTGCTGTCGGAAAAGCCAACCAACCACTTTGGATGTTCGAGCAGCGCCGGCCATGCAGCGCGGTGTGCGATACGCAGGAGCCCATGGCCGCCGCGCGCTGCGATCACGGCGCGGACGTCCGGGCTCTCCAACGCACGGTCGAGCTCGTCGAGGCGTCGCTCGTCACTGCCAGCGAAAAAGTCGTGCCGCTCGCACGCGCGCCAGTCGAAGCGCACCCGATAGCGCTCTCCGAGCCAGCCGATGCCGCGCAGCACGAGCGCGCGATCGAAAGCTCCGGAAGGGGCAATGACCTGTATCAGGTCACCGGGCTCGAGCGCCGCGGGGCACAGCACAGCCGATATCCTGCCCGAGCAAGCGCGCTACGTGAAGGCGTCAATGGGTCTTGACCGCGTTCGTGGGCAATAAGAGTGTCCGCACTCGTGATGGATTCGAAAACGGCCCTTGCACGCATCGTGGATGTCGCAGCGGATGACGTAATCCCCTTCATGCAGCGCCTGGCAGCGAAGACGCGGCGTTCGGCGGACGAGCTGGCGTTGCGGGTTTTGGGCCCTGATTTCGAAGAACGCTTCCGGATCTTGGAGCGGCGCTACGAGCAAATGGGCGGAGATCCGTTCGGCTTCGACGTCGAGGGTTCGCGCCACGCGGCCATGTTGTGCGCCTTTTTCCACCGCATGTATTTCCGGACGGAGGTGTATGGCGTGAACAACGTGCCCGATGGGCGCGTTTTATTGGTCTCGAATCACTCCGGCCAAGTGCCGATCGACGGCGCGATCATCGGCTGTTCATTGCTTTTCGACGCGAGTCCCCCGCGCATGATCCGCGCCATGGTCGAGAAATGGGCCATGACGCTGCCGTTCGTGTCGACGTTTTTCAGTCGGGTGGGGCAGGTGGTGGGTGTCCCTGAAAACGCGCGCCGCTTGCTGGAGATGGGCGAAATTCTGCTCGTGTTTCCGGAGGGAATCCGCGGTATTTCGAAGCCGATCACGCGTCGCTATCAGCTCGAGGAGTTCGGTCTCGGTTTCATGCGTCTCGCGATCGAAACCAAAACGCCAATTATCCCGGTTGCGGTGATCGGAGCTGAGGAACAATACGTAAACCTCGGCAATTTGCGCTGGGCCGCGCGTGCACTCGGTATGCCCGTTTTTCCAGTGGTGCCGCAGCTCGCCCTACCTGGGGGCGTCATGCCTCTGCCGACCAAGTACCGGATTTATTTTGGTGAACCGCTCCACTTCGACGGCGATGCCGACGATGACGACGCGGTGATCGAAGAAAAAGTCTGGCTCGTGAGGCAAACCATTCAGAGCATGGTAAATCGGGGGATCAAGGCGAGGAAGGGCGTGTTCTTCTGAACTGAGCGCGTTCACTTTAACTTGCCGAATGGCTGCTCCCGATACAAAGAGGGCCGAGCCGAGGGAAAGATGACACACCGACAAACCAGTCACGCGCGCAGCGCTCTGACGCCGCTGCCGGATGAACGGCACAGTCGCGAACGCCGCCGCCCGGTGCGGCAGCCTTTCGAAATCGGCGCAGACGTCTCGAATGAGGTCTCGAATGACGAGGGAGACGACGGCGCAGTTGTCGTGACCGGAATCTGCGGCCGGCTCGGGCGCCGCTTGGCGCGTGTGCTGCACCGCGAACAGCGGGTGGTCGGCATCGATCGACGTGCGTTTCACGATCGGCCAAAGGACATCGAGCATCATCAAATCGACATCCGCCGCAAGAAGACGCGCGACGTGTTTCGTTCGAAGTCGGTGCGTGCGCTCGTTCATCTCGGCGTGATGCACGACCCACGTGGGGACAGTCAGGATCATCACACCTGGAACGTGCTCGCGTTCCAGAAGATCCTCGAATACGTGAGCCAGTACGACGTTCGCAAACTGGTGCTCGTGTCGAGCGCCAACGTGTACGGCCCGCGTCCGGACAATCCACAGTTCCTGAGCGAAGACGCCGCGCTGCTCGGAGCCGGGCCATTCAGCGACATTCGCGATCTCGTCGAGCTCGATATGCTCGCGCAGTCGTTTTTTTGGAAGTTTCCGCGCACGGAAACCGTGATTTTGCGGCCCACCCATATCTTGGGCACGGTGCGCAATGCACCCAGCAACTACTTGCGTTTGAAGGTCGTTCCCACGCTGCTCGGTTTCGATCCGATGGTGCAG
>DATHEN010000224.1:0-3152 GCA_035318565.1 Polyangiaceae bacterium | reverse complement strand
CGGCTTCGCCAAGATCACCCGCGATCTGACGGACAGACACGCAGCCGAGCTCGAGCTCCGGCAAGCCGAACAGCGCTTCCACCACTTGGTGGATGCAGTCCGCGATTACGCGATTTTCATGCTGGACACGAACGGACACGTAGCCACCTGGAATCTCGGCGCGCACAGGCTCAAGGGTTACACGGCCAGCGAGATCGTCGGCCGGCACTTTTCCTCATTTTACACGCCAGAGGATCGCGCTGCGGGCAAACCGGAGCGCATTCTGAACACGGTGCGCACTACGGGTCGCTGCGAGGACGAGAGCTGGCGAGTGCGCAAGGATGGCACGCTGTTTTGGGCAAATGTGGTGATCACCGAGCTGCGCGATCACCAAGATCGACTGATGGGCTTCGCGAAGGTGACGCGAGACCTCACCGAGCAGCGCGCCTCGGAAGATGACCTGCGCCGATCCGAGGAGCGCTTTCGGCTGCTCGTCGAAAGCGTCAACGAATACGCGATCTACATGCTCGACCCGACGGGCCGAGTGACGACGTGGAACGCGGGCGCGGAACGGATGAAGGGCTACAAGACAGCGGAGATCATCGGCCGACACTTTTCCACGTTCTTTCCTCCCGAGGACATCGCGAACGACAGGCCAGCGCGCGAGCTCGAGGTGGCACGCGACGAGGGCCGCTTCGAAGACGAAGGCTGGCGCGTTGCGAAGAGCGGCCATCGCTTCTGGGCGAACGTGGTGGTGACCACGCTGCGCGATGCGCGCGGCGAGCTGATCGGTTTCGCCAAGATCACGCGCGATCTGACGGCGCGCCGTCTGGCTGAAGAGACGGCGCGGAATCTGCTGCGCGAGCAGACGGCACGCGCGGTCGCGGAAAGCCTGGCAACGCGAGCCGAGGAAGCGAACCGCATCAAGGACGAATTCTTGGCGACGGTCTCGCACGAGCTGCGCACTCCCCTCAATGCGATCGTCGGCTGGACATCCCTGCTGCGACAGACGTCGCTCGAACCCAGGGTGGCCAAGTCGATCGAGGTGATCGATCGCAACGCGCACGCTCAAGTCAAGATCATCGAAGACATCCTGGATGTCTCACGAATCGTCACGGGCAAGCTGCGCATCGATCCGAAACTCACGGATATGGTCACGATCACCAATCATGTACTCGAGATCATCCGCCCATCCGCGCACGCAAGACAGATCTCGGTCGAATTTCAGCAGTCGACTGCCACATTCCCACTCGTGGCCGATCCGGAACGCCTGCAGCAAGTGATCTGGAACCTACTCTCGAATGCCGTGAAGTTCACGGATCCGGGCGGCGCGATCCGTCTCGCCATCGAAGCGACGACGTCCGACGTCGTCCTGCGAGTCCACGACACGGGCAGAGGCATCGAGGCGGACTTCATGCCCTACGTGTTCGACCGCTTCAAGCAAGCGGACGCTTCCACGACGCGGCGTTTCGGAGGGCTGGGGCTCGGTTTGTCGCTCGTGCGGCACATCGTCGAATTGCACGGAGGCTCCGCCGCCGTCCACAGCGCCGGACCGGGCCAGGGCTCCACATTCAGCATCATGCTGCCGGTCCATCCGAGTTACTCGGAAGAGCCGGCCGACACCGGCTCGGTCCAAGCGGCGAGCCGCGCATTCCACGGGCCACAGCCGGCCTTGCGCGGCGTGCGTGTGCTCGTGGTGGACGACGACGATGACGCGCGCGATCTGCTAACGATGGTGCTCGAGAAAGTGGATGCCACCGTGGTGAACGCAGCATCGGCGGCCGCAGGCTTCGCAGCGTTGCAGCGCTTTCGTCCGCACGTGCTGGTCAGCGACATCGCCATGCCCGAGGAGGACGGCTACAGCTTTGCGCAGCGCGTGCGCGCACTCGATAGCAGCGCTGGCGGCGGCATCCCGTCCATCGCGCTCACGGCGTACACCAGGACCGAAGACCGCGCCCGGGCGCTCGCGGCCGGCTTCACGACGCACATCGGCAAGCCCGTGGATCCCGACGAGCTCGTTGCGAGCGTCGCGAATCTCGCCGGTTTTTCCCGGCGCTGAACGCGGTCGAAGAGGCGGCGCCTCAGGCTTGACGCGAGCGCTGCTTGTCCCCAGAAACAGCGGGTGCCGTAGCGAATCCGCAGCTACGGCGCGAAGGAGCTCGTCATGTTCTCCATGCGCTCACTGCTCGAAGCCGATCCGATGCTTCCGTTCGAGACGCGCCAGGCGCTCGCCCGCAAGGACGATGACGCGCGCTCTCTCCTGCAAGAGCTGGGTGTCAACGAATGCGTCGCGGCCGAGCTCTTGGACGAGCGCCCCGATCCGGGGCTGCCGTGCAACGGAGCGTAGCGGCGCGGGACTGCGCGTGCACCGCATGCGGGAGCTCACGACGCTGTAAACAGAATCTGCCATCAGCGGATATGTAGCTGCACTTACAGGCTCAAGTTCCGTCGCGGCTCAAACTGGCACAGTGTGCGATCGCGCGGTCGCACACCGTGCTGCTGCGCTCGCGCGCGGTTCGGATTTAAAACCGACCACGGCCGCCGAGAGCAGCTAGGCTTCCCGCGCTGGCATATCGAATGCTTCGTGCGCGCACTGTTCGCACGAAGTCGAATGCTCGACGGGAGGATTGATATGGCAAAAAGAGCAACCACTGCGATGGTGAATGAAAAAGAGCGCGCTCTCGCCAACAAAACGCGCTGGCCGCGGCCCAAAACGTTCATCCTCGGAGCGCTGGTGATGGTGCTTGCGCCCTTCGCCGCCGGCGCGAAGGGCTGTGACGGCGCGCCGACGCCGTGCGGAGGCTTCGCCGGAGTAGTCTGCGAAGGGAAAGGGCAATACTGTAACTTCGCGCCCGAGACGCAGTGCGGCTCCGGGGATCAGATGGGCGTGTGCGAGACGATGCCGCAGATCTGCCCGGACGTTTACAAGCCGGTTTGCGGCTGCGATGGACGCACGTACGGCAACTCCTGCGAAGCTGCCGCTGCTGGCGTCTCCATCGCGTCCGAAGGCGAATGCACTCCGACGGGCAGCGTGTGCGGAGGATTGTTGGGCCGGCAGTGCCGAGAGGGCCAGTTCTGCAACTATCCGCCCACCGCTCAGTGCGGCTTCGCTGATGCAACTGGCGTATGCACTGCGCTTCCAGTCGGCTGTACCAAAGAGTACCGGCCTGTTT
>DATHEN010000223.1:0-6217 GCA_035318565.1 Polyangiaceae bacterium | reverse complement strand
AGGGCTCAGGTCCCAAACGCGTCCGAAGGGCGTGATGCTCACCCAGTTGGCGCCCATCGCGCGCGCCTCGCTCAAGCTCTCGCGGTAAGCGGCGCTGCCATAACCCCGGCCCGGATGCAGCGCGCTCTCAATCGGGCCGATGGTGAGACCGCGGACGGTTTGCATGCCGGTGCTCATCCAGGCATCCCCGCCAGGCGAAAGCTCGCTGCCTTGGGCGGACGCGCCGCCGGAACGCAGTAGTGCGACGGCCAAGAGCAGAGCTGCCAGCCGCACAGCCCGGCACCCGTCAGCCGGCGTCATGCGTTCGCCGGTACAGATTCTCCAGGACCTCACGGTCGACGTGCGCGATACGATCGACGGTTTCGTCCGCGCCCGCCCGCGCCAGTTCCTCGAGCGGATAGCTGTGCCCTACGGCCAGACACGTCAAACCCGCAGCCTTGGCAGCCTCCACACCGGAGAGCGAGTCCTCGATCACCAGCGTGTGCCGACCAACCTCTTCACCGCCCTCGGTTTCGAGCCAGCGCAGCCCGATCAAGTACCCCTCGGGATCCGGTTTGCTGGCACGGCTGTCCTCCGCCGCCACGATGTGGCCAATCTGCTGGCGCACCCCGAGCACGGACAGACCAAGCTCGATTTCGTCGCGCAGTGCGCCGGAAACCACGGCAAGTGGGCCGGCGGCATGCAGGGTGCGGACGAGCGCGGCGGCTCCCGGGAAAACTTTCAGATCGGCACGCGCGCGCTCCAGGTACAGCGGCCGCTTGGCTTCGATCAATTCGCGAACGAGCTCATCGGTAACGCTGCGTTGGGCGTCCTTCAATATGGCTCGAAATGCGCCGTCGTCGTCGAACCCCAAGTACCGCTGCCAGTAGTCCGCCTCCGACAACTCGAGCCCGAGCGGTCGCAATGCCTCCTGGAAGGCAGCCAGATGCACCAGCTCGTCATCGACGAGCACGCCGTTGTAGTCGAGGAGGGCTGCGCGAAACACGGCACCGGCGCTTAACACCACCGCGCGCGCGCGTCCCTCGCATCTCGGCAGCCCGGGCGAGATTTGAACCCCGCGGCGCGCCGACACCCGCCGGCCTCGGAGCACATCTTGCATTGCCAGTCGGCTTGTGTCAGCTTCCGCGGGCTTTGACAGGGACGAGAGCAACAGAATGAGTAAGGGAGACCTTTTGGAGATGGAGGGCGTCATTCAGGACGCGCTCGGGGGCGGCCAGTACAACATCAAGGTCGACCAAGGCGGCGCCATCGTGCGCGCGCAGCTGTCCGGCCGCATGCGCCGCCACCACATCCGCGTTTTGCCGGGCGACCGCGTGCGGGTCGCAGTGTCCCCGTACGACTTGACCCACGGATTGATCGTATACCGCGGCAAGTGAGCGTTGAGCCAGTCGCGCTCGCTCCACCGCGCACTGGTCGTCGCGCTGAGCCTCTGCCTCCCAGGCTGTTCGCGGACCGAAAAAGAAAAGCGGGAGCAGCCGCCTCCGCAGCAGAGCGGAGTCCGTGCGGCCGCACCAAAGCCGGAGCTCCTCTACCTGCCGGAAGGCGGTGACATCGCGCTCGAGCGGGAGCCAGCCCACGAGCTCCTGCCTGGCCCCTGGACGGCGCGAAGCACGCGCTGTCCGCCGGAAATGGTGGATGTGCGCGGCCAATTTTGCATCGATCGCTTCGAGGTCAGCCTCGTGGATCGCGTGAGCGGTCGCGAGCTCTCTCCTTATTACCATCCCACTCCGGGCCAGCTGAAACGTTGTTACGCCGGCTGGCAAGCGCGGCGACTCGATACCGGTTCGGGCCGCGCGCGTTCGTTGCCAATACCGCCACCCCCGGCATGGCAGCTCGAAGAGCCGTTTACGCCGCGTGCCCGCGCCTTGCCGGGCGTCGTACCCAGCGGCTACCTGAGCGGGCACGTCGCCGACGAAGCCTGCCGCAATGCCGGCAAGCGTCTGTGCCGGCTGGAAGAGTGGCAGATGGCCTGCCGCGGACAGACGGGCCGCAAGTTTCCGTACGGCGATCAGTATCAGGCCGAGGCGTGCAATGTCGCGCGCGAGGCCCATCCCGCACAGCTCCTACATGGCAACGCGTCGATCAACCACCTCGATCCGAGGTTGAACTTGGTGCAGCACGACGAGCGGCCCCTGCTCAGGAACACCGGCGCTACCCCGAGCTGTCGCAGCGTCTGGGGCGAGGACGCCGTGTTCGACATGGCGGGGAATCTGGACGAATGGGTGGATGACCCGGACGGCACGTTCGCGGGCGGCTTTTACTCGCGCGGCACGCACGAAGGCTGCGATGCGCTCATAACATCCCATGATTTCGCATACTTCGACTACAGCCTCGGGACGCGCTGCTGCAAAAACCCGCCGTAGATGCGTGCGATTCAGGCTCGCCGTTTTGTGGGCTAATGTAGGTTAAACACTTACAATTCAAACATGACCTTCCGACGCTCTCGGCTCGGACCTTTTGCAAAGCTCACCGTGTTCGCCGCCTGTGCCCTGGCTGGCACCGCTTGCGGTCACCCGGTTCAAAAAAAGCTCGAAGGCCGCTGGCTCGGTGATTCCGTGGAGAACTTCGACGACGGCCACGTTGCAGCCGCAACGGGTTGGGCGAAGGGCACGAGCCTCGAGTTCGCCGGCTCGACGATGACGGTCGCCATCCCGGCGGAAGAGCCGCGCAGCGGGAAATACAAAGTCGCGCGGGTGCACGACGCAGACGTAGAGCTCGCCGTGGTCCGCGAAGACGGCCGCACGGACAAAGCGCGCTTCAAGCTCGACGACGAACACTCCATTCGCTGGATGCTGGGCGACGGGCGGGCAGTAGTACTGCGCCGCGATCCGTGAACGCCGCTCAGCGGCGCAACTCGAGGAATCGGGTCAGCCGCACGCCCTCACGCGAAGCCGCGAAACGAACATGAGCCGCAGCTGACACGGCACACTGGCTCACGTTCGGCGCGAGCGGGGGATCGAATACCGCGCTGCCGATGCGCCCGTCGGCGAGAATACCGAGCATCAACTTCGTGCGAGCGGTCACGCGCACGTCGCCGCGCGCCGGCATGTGTTCCTGGAAGCAGGCGCTTAGCGAGTCGATGACTCGAGTCAAACCGGCTTCGACCTCGCCAATCGAAGGCTTCAATGGCAGCTCGTAGGGAGCTCCCCCTTCCGCGCCTGCGAGCTCGGAACCTTCCTCCGCAGGCGGGGCGTCTTGCGACTCGGCCGGTTCCGCGGGCTGGACCGTGGCAACGGGCTGCTCGGCTTCGCGCGCAATGGGCGGCGTCTGAACGGGTGCTCGTACCTGCGGCCGCCGAGCCGGACGGGAGCGCTGCAGCGGCGCTGCTGCGCTCGCGCCTTCGCTGGCGATCACGTGACCCGCGGAACCGTCCTCCGAAAAATCGCCGCGCGAAGGCGCGCGCAAGAGCCAGCGTTCGTCTGCCGGGCCGCTGTCGCGGAGCGGCGAAACGACCACGACGCCTTCCGTAACGCGCACCAGCACACGCCCGTGGCGGCGCTGCACCTTGAAGCGAGTGCCGTGCACCGCAACGCGCGTACCGCCAGCGTGCACGATGAACGATTCGGGCCGTTCGGCGGGGGTCACCTCGGCATGCAAGGTTCCAGCGTCCAAGCGCAGCGTTACCACGTCCCCAACCGACAAAACCGTGGCCGCGCTGTCCGCCGCGAGAACCCAGCCGGAATGTGAGCGGTGTTGCACGCGAATCGGTAGCGCGCGCGTCTGCACGCGATCTCCGGCTGCGAGCGCGTTGCCGTCCAGTGGGCTCGTGACGTCCGGACCAAAGGTGCGGGGTGCGGGCGTCTGATTCGCGGCCACCGCGACCGGCTCGGACACACGGCGTACTTCGGGCTGGGAGCCGGAAGACAACAGTCCCGCGCGCACGCCGATCACCGCCAGCACGGCGGTGATCAGCGCCGCGGCCAGCGCCGAGACGACGAACTGCCTGCTGCGGCGTGGCGTTCGACTCTGCTCGGTAGCACGATGCAGCAAGCGGCCCTCGAGCGCTTCCCAGTCGAGCTCCGTGAGCTGCTCTTTGCGTGCCTCGCGCACGAGCTCATCGAGTGCTTTACGTTCACCGCCGCGCTGGGGGGCCATCAGACCGACTCCTTGCGCGGCTCGGAGAGTGGAGCACCGATCTCTTCGGACACGAAGGCATCTGCAAGCGCGGCCAGCGCCGGCTCGTCTCGCAACAATTGGGCGAGCTCGCGTCGCGCGTAGAACAAGCGGGTACGCACCGTGAGCACGGGCGCACCCACGACCTTGGCGATCTCCGCGGGCGGCAGACCCTCGAGCTCGTGCAGCACGAACACGATGCGTTTCTTGTCGCTCAGACGATCCAGTAGCCGGTAGAAGGCGCGAATACGCGCCATGCGCGCCACCTGTTCGTCAGGCGGGGGTCGCGAATCGCGAGCGTCGTGCGATTCGAGCGAATCGGTGAAAGCCGGCCGGCTGCGTGCCGCGCGGCGATGCATCAAAACCACGTTGACCGTGAGCCGATAGAGCCAGGTCGTGAAGCGCGCGTTGCCGCGGAAGTCTTTGATGCTGCGGTAAACCTGCAGGAAGACTTCTTGCACCACGTCTTCGAGGTCGCTCGTGCCGCCCAGCATGCGCTGGACCAGCCGCTGCACGTCCGACCGATGCAGCACGAACAAGTCGCGGAAGGCAGTCGTGTCTCCCGCTTTACAGCGCTCAATCAGCCGCTCTGCCTCACTCACGGCATCCCCGCTACTCGCAGCGTGGCTCGGACGCCGGACAATAGGCCAGGCGGCCGGCCACGGCTCGGCGATCGCAGTAACAGGCATACACCAAGGTTAGTTGCAGCCTGGTGTGCTGATTTTCACCGTTAGGCCCGGAGTGGTGCATTATGTGACACCCCCGGACCGCGCTCAGAAGAGTTTGCGCAGATCCGCAGGCTCTTTCTTCTTCTGCTCGAGCACGCGGTTCACCGCGCGCAGCAGGCGTGTCTTGGCCGGCCCGGTTATCGGCTTGCCTGCGGCGACCGAATCGAGGAGGCGCGGCGTCACAGGCCGGCCGGAGCGCGGCTTGGTGGCCGCCTGCGCCTGGTCCTTGCCCTCTTCTTTGCCGCCGCTTTTTGCACGCCGTTTGGCGAGCCGGAGCTTGCGATCCTCGGGCCGAAGCTTCTCGAGTGCGCGGGACGCGCCCAGGATTCTGCGCGTATCGAGCTGATTTTCCGTGAGAAATTGCGTAAACTTATTAGCCACTCTTGTGCCTCCGGACGGCGGAAGATAGCACGCGGAAGCTTGGCTCAGGACATCACAAACCGTAAACCCCCGCGCCCGGAGCTTCGGGCGGCGCTGGAACACCTGGGCGACCTCGGAGACAGCACCCCGCGCGTCGGCGTCGTGCTCGGCTCGGGGCTCGGCTCGTTCGCCGACCAGCTCAGCGGGCTACGGCGAGTGCCGTACACCGAGCTCGCGGGGATGCCGCAACCTGCCGTGTCGGGTCACGCGGGCAACCTCTGCTTGGGACGGGCCGGCGAAGTGCCCGTCGCCTGCCTACAAGGGCGGGTACATCTCTACGAGGGTCACCCAGTGGATCGGGTGGTGCTCGGCGTGCGCCTACTCGTGGCGCTCGGCTGCGAGATCGTGCTGCTGACGAACGCCGCGGGCGGCATCGGTGAATTTCTGAGAGCTGGGGATCTGATGTTGATCACGGATCACATCAACCTGAGCGGCGCGAATCCGTTGGTCGGACCGCTAGTCGAGGGCAGACCGCGTTTCCCGGACATGACCCTCACCTATTGTCCCGAGCTCCGCGCCAAAGCCCGCGATGCTGCTGGCCGCGCTGGAGTCGAGCTCGCCGAAGGCGTGTACGCCGGCATGCTGGGCCCGAGTTACGAGACTCCTGCCGAAGTGCGCATGCTCGGTCTCCTGGGCGCACACGCCGTGGGAATGAGCACGGTGCCGGAGGTGATTGCTCTGCGCGAAGAAGGCGCGCGAGTCGGTGCCGTGAGTTGCATCACGAACCTCGCCGCCGGTCGCTCGGGCGCGCTGCTCGATCACGCCGAGGTGGAGGCAGTCGCCAGCGAGGCGCGGGAGCGTTTCGCCCGCTTCCTTTCGCACTGGATCGAGCTTGCCGCGCGGGTCGAGCCCGCGTGACCACACCGAACGCCACCGATCTCGAGCCGCTCGTGCGCGCAGCACAGAACGTGCGCGAGCACGCTTACGCGCCCTATTCCGGGTTCCGAGTCGGGGCG
>DATHEN010000222.1:0-2826 GCA_035318565.1 Polyangiaceae bacterium | reverse complement strand
CGGGCGGCTTCCCCGGCGAGGATGGCGGCGGGTGGGGTGGAAGCGCCGGAAGCCCGGACGACGGCGGCACCGACGGCTACATCGCCTACCTGCGCAGCCAGTATGAAAACACGCTGCTCGGCGCGGATGAGGCGTACGCGGGCGGCGCCGAGTTCGACGCACAGCCTTGCTCCGGCGACGAAGGCGGGCCCATGTTGAGGAGCGCCAGCGGACAGATTCGCGTCTTCGGCGCAATGAGCCGCTTGCCGGGCTACACCTGCGAACGCGGCGGCGTGTACACGCGCTTCAGCCCCGAGCTACGCGACTTCGTGGCACAAGCGCTGCGCTGGCGCGATCCTTGCGAAGGCGTGAGCCGTCTCGGACACTGTGAGGGCAATGTCAGCGTGCGCTGCACGGGTCGCGAAGAGGGCGCGCGCCGGACCGTGCGCTTCGACTGCAGCCTGCTGAATCAGACCTGCGTCTCTGCACCAGGCAGTGAAGTGGCCTGCTCGGACTGAACCGTCTCGAGCTCGCTTGCGTGCGGGTGCCCGCTGCCGGGTATCTGCGCGCGAGCGTGCGGGGAGCGCACCGCGAATACGAGCCAGCGCTGCGCGGGGTAGCTCCAAAGGATGCCCACGACGAGCGAGACGAAGACGCGCTGCAGAACGTACGAGTCCGGCCCCAGCCAGGCTTTCAAGAACCCCATGCCGAGCGCATTGAGCGCCACGCAGCCGAGCGACACGCACGCGTAGCGGAGCGCCTGCCCGATCATTCTGCCTTCCCCGGCGCCGAACACCCAATGCCGGCCGAGCTGGAAGTTCGCGTAGCCTCCGACACTCGCTCCGAACACGGTCGCCAGCACTGGATCGACGCCGAACAGCTCGTGGCTGAGCGTCATCGTCGAAAAGTCCAGGCAGGTCGCGGCGAACGCACTCAGTTGATGCCGGCGGAAGGTCCTGGACCGGGGCCGCGCCCGCGAGAGCGCGCCTTCCTTCTCAGCTGGAGTGACTTCCGGCTCGGCTGGCTGCGGCTTGCTGCGTTGTGTCACGGGGAGCGTCTCTCATCTTTGCACACGGCAGCAATCCGAGCAGTCTTTTTGCCGCGGACGTGTAGAGTCCGGGCCCATGGCGAACCCGCTATTCAGCGATCGTAACGTGGATTTTCTGCTGTACGAGGTGCTCCACCTCGAAGGCTTGCTCGCGCTCCCTGCATTCAGCGAGCACAGCCGCGAGACTTGCGACTTGTTTCTGCAGTCGTGCCGCAAGCTCGCGCGCGAAGTCTTGTTTCCCAGCTACCGCCGCTTGGATGCAGAGCCTCCCGAGTTACGCGAAGGCGCCGTGCACGTGCATCCGTTGTTGCGCGAAGTCCTGCCTCGCATGGTCGAGCTGGGCATCGTCAACGCCAGCCGCCCCACCAGCGTGGGCGGGCAGCAGCTGCCCATGACGGTCGCGTCGTTTGCCAGCGCTTACCTGATGGCCGGCAACCTGAGCGCCTACGGCTACCTGGGGCTCACGAGCGGCGCGGCGCGGCTCCTCGAATCTTTCGGGAGCGCCGCGCTGAAAGAACAATTCATGGACCGCATGTACAGCGGCGAGTGGACCGGAACGATGGCGCTCACGGAGCCTCAGGCCGGCAGCAGCCTCTCGGACGTGAGCACACGCGCCACGCCGCGGGACGGCGGCTACTACGCGATCCAGGGCTCCAAGATTTTCATCTCGGGCGGCGACCACGATCTCACTGAAAATGTCGTGCATCTGACCCTGGCGCGCATCGAGGGCGCGCCCGCCGGCATCAAGGGCGTCAGCCTGTTCGCGATTCCCAAGAAACGTTGGCAGGACGGCGCGCTCCGCGACAACGACGTGCGCGTCGCCGGCTTGATTCACAAGATCGGCTGGCGCGGCTTGCCGAGCCTCGCCCTCAACTTCGGAGAAGACGGCGAGTGTCGCGGCTGGCTCGTTGGAGAGGCGCATCGCGGCATCTACTACATGTTCCAGATGATGAACGAGGCCCGGCTGATGGTCGGGTGGAACGGCATCGCCACGGCCTCGGCCGCGTACTTCGAAGCCTGTGAATACGCAGCCGAGCGCCCTCAAGGTCGCCCGCTGTCGGCCAAGGATCCCACGACTCCGCAAGTGCCCATCATCGAACATGCCGACGTCCGGCGCATGCTGCTCCGGCAGAAAGCCATCGTCGAGGGCGGCACCGCGCTGCTCGCGACCACCGCGCGCTACTATGATTTGGCCGAGCACGCGCCCGACGCAGCACAGCGCGCCGAAGCCAAGATGCTGCTCGAGCTGCTCACGCCCGTGGCGAAAACTTTCCCGGCAGAGCGCGGGTTCGAAGCCAACACGCTGGCCGTGCAGGTGCACGGCGGCTACGGCTACTCGAGTGAATATCTACCGGAAGCATGGCTGCGCGATCAGAAACTGAACAGCTTGCACGAAGGCACGAGCGGCATTCAAAGTCTGGATCTGCTCGGCCGTAAGGTAATCGCCGGCGGCGGTCAGGCAATGGCGCTCCTGCAACGTGAAATCATCGCCACGATCCGGCAGGCGCGCGAGCTCGGTGTGAACGAGGACAGTACGGGGCGTCTCGAGGGCGCGCTCGCCGCATTGCTCAGCGTCACGACACACCTCGCTCTGCTCGGGATGCGCGGCCAGGTGGAGGAAATGATGCGTCACAGCTACGACTACCTGGACCTGTTCAGCGTCGTGGTGATCGGCTGGCAGTGGCTGGCCCAGGCTGCGGCCGCACAGAAGGGCTTGCGTGAAGCGACGAGCTCTTCGGATTTCTATCAGGGCAAATTGTGCGCGGCCCAGTACTGGCTCACGACCGAGCTGCCACGGG
>DATHEN010000221.1:0-2252 GCA_035318565.1 Polyangiaceae bacterium | reverse complement strand
GATCTCCACGAGTGCCTGCAACCGACTCTGGGCTACACGAGCGCCGGCAACTTCGGCGAGGGTTTCACGTACATCGCGGGGTCGTCGCGCCCGTACACGGAGACCAAACTTCCAGAAGGTGTGGGTAAGAAGCTGTTCGGTGGTCAGAAGCTGATCTTCAATTACCACTACCTGAACACGTCCACGGAGCCGGTGCCCGCGCGCAGCGTCCTCAACATCCACACCATCGACGCGGCCAGCGTCGTGCATCGGTCGCAGCTGTTCGCGCTCTTGAATCAGACCATCACGATTCCGGCGCGCCAGAGCGCATCGTTCACCATGGAGTGCACGATGCGCCAGGACGTGGTCGTCTACGGTCTGTCGCGCCACACGCACCGCTGGGGCAGGGATTTCGAGACGTCGTTCCTCGGCGGCGAGCGCGCGGGACAACGAGTCTTCGTGAGCCAAGATTGGGAAACGGGCACCGGCTACGCGCCGAATCCGCCGCTGCTCATGCGCGCCGGCGAGGGCTTCCGCTTCCGCTGCGATTTCGACAACACGACGGACGCGCCGCTCGAGTGGGGAGACAAGGCCACGGACGAGATGTGCATCCTCTACGGCAGCTGGTACGTCGCCAACGCGGGAGAGGCTCCGCTTCCGCAGAGCTGCATTGCCATTCCCGGTTTCGCGAGCAGCGGCCCCGATGGCGCGGTGCGCGGGGTACCGATCGGGTGGCCCGCTGCGGATCCGGGTTGACCGGAACTGAGCGTCAGCTCGCTGCTGTGGGGGGCTCGCGTTTCTTGCGGAGCTCGCCCAGCGCGCGCGTGGCACGCTGCTCGAGCCACGCTGCCGCTCCGGCCAGCGCGCTGCCACTGACGAACAGAAACAGAAAATAGACGGCGCGAGCCAGCTGCGAACGGCCCTCCGGCGGAAGACCGGCTGCGTAGGACAGCTCGTGAACGAGCGCGTGTCCGAGATACAGTCCCCACGACCAGCGGCCCAACCCTACGAAGACGCTCCGAACGCGAACCGGCAAGCGCAGCACGCGAGTCAGCGCCAGTAGCGCAAGGGTGAGAGGAACATCCGTCAGGAACAAGTGACGAACGCGGCGCCAACGAGCAACACGGGGGCGCTGATGCGGTTTGCGGCGGCGCACAGCGCCGGGAACAGCAGCACGTAGACGAGCAGCACCGTGACGAACCAGGTGGTGCCGAGCCACGGCGCGTACGCCGCGAAGCTCGCCACGACTTCGGGCGCGCCGAAGCCGGGCAGCAGGCGCTCCAGATCGAAGTAAGACGCCAGTGCCCACCAGCAGGCGATCATCAGCAGGAACGGCGGGTAGAGCCGCGGCAGCCGGGTTGCGTACCAGCGTCGAGACAAGCCTCGGTGCGAGTCTTTGGCTGCTCGATGCTGCCACCACAGGCTCGAGGTGACGCCGAACAGAACCATGAAGGCGAACGGAGCTCGGATCAGCAGGTGCTCGCCCAACCAAGAGCCTTGGCCCAGCCCGGAGTGAGCCAGAATCACCAGGACGATGAGCAGACCTTTGAGCACGTCAATCGCTGGGTCGTGCTGGGCTGCGTGCGTTTCGCTCATGTGACCTGCGGCGCGTGAGTTTCGCATGGGGCCCGCGCAGGATCGCGCACTTAACGAGAGCTCTCTCCGACCGGCGTTGATGGGGCCAGGCGCGGCGAGTAACGTCGGAGGAACGATGATGTATCGGACCAAGCTGCTCGCGGCGATGGCATTGGCGTGTGCGACGGCAGCGCCCGCGTGCGAGGGATTTTGGACGCTCAGCGGAGACGTCAATGTGCACGATCCTTCGATTACGCACGAGGGCAGCAACTGGTACGTGTTTTCCACGGGGCCCGGCTTGCAAGTGTTGAAGTCGACGGACGGCGGAGCACGCTGGTTTCGCGCGCCGCAAATCTTCTCGTCCGCTTTGCCGTGGTGGCAGAGCTACGTTCCGAACAACACGAACAACGACATCTGGGCGCCGGACGTGGAGACTTACAACGGCCGAGTCTGGCTCTATTACAGCATATCCACGTTCGGATCGCGGACCAGCGCCATCGGTCTCGCATCCGCACCGAGCATCGAAGCGGGTGGCTGGAGAGACGAGGGCCTGGTGATTCGCACCACCGATGCGAACGACTACAACGCCATCGATCCCAACCTGGTGATCGATACGTCTGGAAGCCCCTGGCTCGCGTTCGGCTCGTTCTGGAGCGGGCTCAAACTCACCGCGCTCGATCGCAGCACCATGAAGCCTA